>CAMYOP010000173.1 GCA_947260045.1 uncultured Desulfobulbaceae bacterium | reverse complement strand
TTTTTTTAAACAAGAATGCTGGTTAGGGTTAATACGATCAAGGTAAATATTTTCTTATAACAACCGGGGACAGAATTATTAAACTTACAATGATTACAGATTACTGGTGTGTTTTCTCTGCGTTTTTGTCTATTTTTCCTTGTTGGTAAGGATAGTTTACTTGGCTAGTGTTGAGGGGACTGATTTTATTTTTCCGTTATGCGGCGGGTGACAGAATTATTTTCCCACACTTTTAGCGTGTGAAAAAAAGTTCAGTCCCCTCTTTTATTGAGGAAAAATTTAGGGAAGCGCAGACTCCGATCTGCCTCCCGTATGAACAGGTAGCATATCATCAATCGTAAGGAGTACTCATGCCCCGTTAAGCTCAGAAAAGGGGACGTTCGTGTACCATTTTTTCTGTAAATTCAGATAGATCTTGGCAGAAACAGTCCATCGTTTATCCTTTCGTTTTCATTTTACGGTCAAGCCGTGGATGTTCATGTTAATATTGCCATCTCGAAGCTTTGAATATTTTACCAACGTTTCAAGTTGCCCTTACTACTATAACGATCCGATTACGTTATAAGTTGTTGATTTCTTTATATCGATAACATGATTTTACATGGTCGTTGACCATGCCAACAGACTGCATAAAGGCATAGCAAATTGTTGGACCTACAAATTTAAATCCTTTCTTTTTTAGCGCTTTGCTCATGGCTTCAGATTCTTTGGTTGTTGCTGGGATTTCTGAGAGCGATTTGAAGCTATTTGTAATTTGCTTGTGGTCAACAAATGCCCAGATAAAATTTTGAAACGACCCATATTCTTGAGTGAGCTGTAAATACGCCTGTGCGTTCTGTTTAGCAGCAGCGACTTTTAATCTGTTTCGAATAATTCCTTTATCCTTCAGGAGACTTTCTATCTTTTCATCTGTCCACGAGGCAATGATTTCAGGATCAAAACCATCATATGCTATCCTGTAGGTTTCTCTGCGCTTCAGAATTGTCAACCAGCTTAGTCCCGCCTGCGCTCCTTCAAGCAGAAGCATCTCAAAAAGAACACGGTCATCATACACAGGAACTCCCCACTCTTTATCATGGTATTCTACATAGAGCGGATCACTTGTCAGCCATTCACATCGATTTCTCATATCTTCTCTTGTAAGTATCTGATTTGATAGCAATAGAAAAAATAGTGTTTCCGGGTATAAATCAAAAGTATCAGATAGCCAACAAAAGTCAACACCCTGCCGAGTTCAAGATCTTACGTACAATAACGACAAGGTCCCAATTTTATTGATTATATTTTGCAAGATTAAGCTTCCTGTTTCTAGCTGGTGGGGCATTAATTTGAAAATCAAATGTCATTTATTTGTAATTAATTTCCATCCGGAAACGGTCTATTTTGTGAATCTCGGTGTCAAACTGCGGGGTTCCTTGTGCGGCGTATTAATATACGCCTCCGCGGAACTCCTCGTTGCCGAACTGGAAACAGTTATTTCTAACATCCGCAAAGTCTTAGAGTTTCCGGATAAGAACTAATTATAATAGCGAGCTTTTTGGGATCAACTATTATTCTTGAAATTATTTATGATACAACCCCTTAAAAGCGCAGAACTTTCTTGATTTCAAAAGAACTGTATTTATAAAACCAATACATTCTTGAGTGAAATGCGATATAATAGATTGGTAAACATAAATTATGTTTTTTTTAAAAACAATTTCGGGAAATATTTTTTTTGATGAATATTAACAAGTTGTGCTATTTGGGGAAATTGTTTGAAATGAATATCTTTTGTAGGCGCGCAAAAAAAAGCCGTCTCTTAGAGGTAAATTTAATCCATGGATAATTCTTTAAATAACAACTCAAGTAATACTGAACATATCTCAATTAGAAAAAAGGTTCTCGATCTTGTCCGTAATAAACGGACACACCTTCCTACTTTGCCGGTTGTATCTCAGAATATCATTGGATTGATTAACAGTGATCGTTCATCGGCCAAAGATTTGGTTGAAAGCATCAATAAAGACCAGGCAATTGCTGCAAAAGTTCTTAAACTTGCCAACTCTGCATATTACGGCATGAGAAAACGGGTCGATACAATTCTCCGAGCCATTACAATTGTAGGATTCAACGAAATAATCAACCTTACCCTTGCCATCTCCATTTTCCCCAATCTGACCAAATACAAAAAGGCAGGCCTGAACTTGGAAGAGTTTTGGCGTCACTCAATTGGCAGCAGCTTTGCGGCAAAGCTGTTAAGAGACTCAGCATTGCAGGGGAGTATTAAAGGATTTCAAAAGAGCGGGCTTGACGAATCGAGCTCCAACATTTTTCTACCAGCGCTCTTTCATGACCTGGGAAAAATGCTTTTTGCAATTGAGTTTTCGGAGCAGTATAAGAAGGTACTGAAAGATGCAGATAACTCTCAAGAATCAATGCATATAATTGAAAAAAGAAGCTTGGGGATGGACCATGCAGAAATAGCGGATCTGCTCATGGAGCACTGGAACCTCCCTGACACAATTGCACTGCCGGTGAGGTATCATCATAATCCTGCCGAATGCCCGGATGGTCTTAGAAACGCTGCAGAAATAATTCAAATTGCTGATTACGTCACCCATAATGCAGAAATTGGTGCAAGCGGCAATAAGGTGTTGCAGGCTGACAAATATTATCTGGGCGGTGTGCACCTTACCAGTGAGCAACTGGACAAATTTTCAGAACGACTGAAGGAGAAACGTCCTGAAATAGAAGATTTTCTCACTTTAATGCGGTGATATAAGAGAGCAAGGAAGAGGAATATGAGTCAAAGGGAGATAAAAAGACTCTCACAGGAAAACAAGCTTTTCCGCAGGCAGCTTGTCAGTACATTTGAACGACTGGAAAGTGTCATTGATCAGCTTTCCGTCATCAAGGAAATGGCAAGCGTCCTTCGGGATGTCTCTGATTTCACAGATACCTGTTATTCTATTTTAGGCATTATTATCCACAACACCCTGGCTCAGAATTTTTCCATCATGATGCTTGACCAGAAAGAGGAAAGGCTTTTCCTGGTGGCTGCCAGCGATCCGGAAAACCAACTATTTATTGAAAGCATTTCAAACATCCTTTCCGAAGAAAACTTGAGGTATAGTTTCAGGCATGGCCAGGGGATTGCCGGATCCTGTCTTGAAACAAAAGAGGCTATACTGGTGGATAAGATATCCCGCTCCACCCTTTTTGCTGAGCTTGCAGACAGCCCTGTTACCATAGGAAGCCTCCTGTCTGTCCCAATGCTGATGGAAGGAAATGCAGTAGGTGTGCTGAACATCAGTCATAGTGATCCCGACATTTTCACTATCGAGGATGTCCGCCTTTTCACTATCCTGGCTGATTTTATAATGCGTATACTTTTAAGTTCACTTGATTTTCAGCGGCTTGAAAAGTCGAGAGAGCATTTTAAAGTACTGAGCGAACTGTCCCATGATGGTGTTGTAATTATTCAGAGTGAAAAGCAAAAATGGACAAATCACTCGTACCAGAATATGACCGGTTACTCTGGTGATGAACTCACAGATATCCTTTTTCAAAATATTTTTACAAGATCAGGTGCCAAGGCAACAACATTTTCAATGGATACCGGCGGGTTGTGTCAGGGTATCCTGCTCAGAAAGGAGGGGGATGTATTAAAAGTCCATGTAAAAGCTTCTCCCATTACTTATAAAGGGAAAGCAGCATTGTTGGCATCGGTTCGGATTATGCCATAAATTGACAAAAAGTTATCCCCAAGCTGCTAAAAAAGAATCCGGTAGCTTCAAAAGATAGCCTGATACATGTAACAGGCCTGAACATCAACTCCAATAATAAATATCACAACTGTATGTTTTCTCCCACTATCTTTCCTTGAGGTGTTCACTGCTAGCCCTGAATTCACTATGTCTTCAGCTCAAGGTGGCCACTGGCAATAGAAGCATTACTTTCTTGATCTACTACCTCAATGTAGTATCAAAAGTAAAATAATTTTCAATAAACAAAGCCAAACCTATTGTACATCAGGAACGGAAAGCCACGGCCTCTCTTGAGGCAGCCGAGTTGCCGGTTACTCCCTAGGTAACCAGGATTTTTAAAGAAAATAACATAATAGCTGCAGCAACTGGGATTTCAGAGGAAGGGGATTTCATCATCTTTGAGGTCAAGTGTGTGATTTTAGCGACAGGAGGCTATTCTCAGATTTATTACAATACAAGTAACACACCTGGCATAAACGGTGACGGTCTGGTTTTAGCTTATGAATTAGGTGTTCCTCTCAAGGATATGGAGTTCGTTCAGTACTATCCCACAGCAGCTGGCAAAAGAGGAAACAACCTCTTGCTATATGAAGGTTTTTTATTTAATGGAGCTGTGCTGAAAAATGCTGACAATGAGAATATCCTTGTTAAACACGGTTTGAACGATCCGCAGGTAATCACCAGAGACCTTTTGGCTCAGACAATTTTCAAGGAAATCCGGGATGGTTTAACAATAGAGAACGGACTGTTAATGGATCTGAGTGCTGTGTCGGAAGAGAGGCTGGTCCAACTCAAATCCATGCTGCCGCAAGGTGTAGCTGAGAAAAATAAATGTATTGTATCTCCCACTACCCATCACAGTATGGGAGGTGTAGTGATTGACAGTAATACCCAAACTGCTTTAGGTGGGCTTTATGCGGCTGGCGAGGTCTGTGCCGGCATGCACGGTGCCAATCGACTTGCCGGCAATGCACTTGCAGAAGTTTTTGCCATGGGAGGAATTGCAGGGCGCAATGCTGCCATCAACGCTGAAGAAAACAATATGAATATCGTGCTGGAAGATCAAATAGAGAAAGAGAAGGAGCGACTGAAGTCACTCTTCTCACAGTCTGGTGAAGATTCGAAAATCTTAGTTAAATCACTCAAAAAAATGATGTGGTTAAGGGCTGGCATTGTAAGAAATTCTGAAGATCTAGAAAAGGCGCTAGCACAGATTGAAGATTTTCGGTCGAAGAGTGGGAAATGTAAAATTGAAATACCCAGAGATCTTATGAGCAATATCGGGCTTCAGAATATGCTACTCCTCTCAGAGATGGTGTGTAGGTCGGCACTGTTACGGAAAGAGAGCAGAGGATCACATTGCCGTTCAGACTATCCTCTTGAAGATAACACCAAGTGGTTGAAAAATATCGTCATACAAAAGAAAAATGATGAAATGATGGTAAATATTCATCCTGTGAAATTGGCGTATGTTTCTCCGACCTAGAAGCATACCGAAGTAATACATATATGCTAATATAAACCTCAACCTAAGACTGTCTGCGATAAACTACATTCAACCCTCGATTATTTTGTTGCTGGAGTTTTGGGGAGTGTTTGCCAGCTATTTTGTCTTTGCTTGTGGTCGACAAATGCCCAGATAAATTTTTAAAACGAACCATATTTCTGTAAGAAGTTTTAAAATTGTACCTTTGGGAATGACTGGTTCGTTATCAGGGTAAGCATGACTCTTTTAACTTGTCAGATTCTTAGCTGATATCAAGTACGATATTTCTAATTGTATTGACACCCAGAAAAATAAAGGCATTTTCCAGTGTGTATACATTGGAGCTGATTCGGCTAGCCGCTTTTAGAACTTCATTTTTTAATTCTTGATTAGAATCTATTAAATAGTACAGACCCTGTACGTTTAAAGTTCTTGCTCTGCAAAGGTTATGAAGATTTTCCATGGCTCTGGTTCGGGTTAAGGTTGACAGGAGATTGCTATGCGTTGTATTGGCAACATATGCAAACAGCGGGCCATATGTTAAGTGCTTGATATTTCCGTAGGTATTTTCAGGAGATTTGCTGAATTGTTTTTTGTGTAAAAAAAAACTGACGATTTTTGCCCTTTGAACATATTTTTTTCAAACCTTTTTTGTTGGTTTAATTGTTTGATTTTTTGCACCATTTTAATGTTTAAGGGTGATGTCTTCGTGATTGGTGAACCGTACATTATTATTTACAGGTGTCGAAATAGTTTACAGTCTTTGGGTTGGGTTTGAGGGGCATGAATTTTGTGTTTGATTATCAGATGAATAAGCCAGGTGGTCAATTCTGGAGGCAAGCGAAGAAAAATACCCGCAGGCATACTGTCAGTATGTCGAGGTTGTTTTTTAAGCGTAACGAAGTAGACGCAATGCTTTCATGCTTTGTAGCAGATCGCTGATGAGAAATCCGGGCTAGTTTTAAAAATGATTATGTCGAATAAGATCAGCGCTGCAGGAGCTTGGAGATATCTGACTTGGATGCGCCAGGGGGGCAGTTGATACTGCCGTCACAGTCATCGGGTGGCTTGATATAACGGTATTTATTGATAATGGATTTTGTCTTCAAGTCCTGTGGGGCCGGGCCTAATTTGAGGTCACCCACCGCATCGAGCCAGGGCGGAGCTGAGAGTATTTTTTCTTTGCTGTTAAAAACATACTTGTCCTTTGCTACAAGCACACTCATTGGCATTGATTTGCCAAACAAGGGGACAAGCCAATACTGATGACTCTCTTTATCCTGATGCCAGACCCCAACAAAGCGGCCAGATGGGATTTCATTATCAAATAGCAGGTTAGTCGCTGCTAATGTATATTGACGGGCAATGTTAGTGCCACCATTTCGACTGGTGTCGACAACCACATCCAGTTTTTTATTGTTCAGCAGGGGCAGCAGTCTGGTGAGATAATGTATTTCTGTATTGGGGCTTAGGGCATCTCCAAGTGCCTGTCTGTTGGAGACATTTGTGGTTATCCCGTCTGCATGTTCAATTCCAGATCGATTCAGTATCTCTGCCATTGCCTCAATATCCTGATCGCGATAATCGAACCAGCCACTATGGGCAGCATCCAGGTATACTTTTGCCCCAACGTCCTTGTAGAGTTTGAGAAGTTCAGGAAAATATTTCACTCTATCAAAGTATATTTTGAGCGACTCAGCAGAATCGGACTGATCTCGGCGGTACTGAATTGCGTGGGCCAGTGCATCAGGTTCAAGGTAAACTCTTACAGGGAGACCTGTTGTCCGGATGAATCGGCCAAGACGCTGTGCATTGAGCTGGTTGTCTTGCATGTACTGTGAAAAAAGTTTGAAGCCACCCTGGGATGATTGGCCTAAATCCCTGAAAGGTATGGTGTACACTGCAAATTCTGGAATTTTCCTTTGGCGTTCTGCCTCTCACAAAGACAAAAAGGAAATCATCCGGCTCTTGATTTCACACGTTATTGTTGAGCAGGATCGTGAACAAGGTAAGATATGGTTTCAGATAAACTGGCAAACAGGAGCCATTAGCCAGCATACGTTTATTCGTATTGTCAGCAATTATGATTTCCATGCTCACAAAGAAGATCTGCAGCAACGATTGGATGAACTGGCTGAGCAGCACTTGACAGCGCCAGAGATAGCACATGTTCTCAATGATGAAGGGTTCCAGACAGCCAGGCGGAAACAATTTACACCCGAGATAGTGAACCAACTGCGGCGTAAATGGAGCATCCCATCATATTATCGACACGCAAGAACACCGGATCGTTGGGCAGATGGCAGTTACTCGGTCAATAGAGCGGCTCAATTATTGGGCATCAGCGCAGGATGCTTGCGAAAGCGGATAAAAAAGGGTCACCTGAAGGCTTCTCAACGTCGAAAGGGGGCATCTTTGCATGTCTTTTTGACCCCTGAAATGATCGCGCAACACAAGAAATGATGTATTATGCACATCATGACAAATCTATTTGCAGCGTAATGGACATTTTGTTGAGATATAATCCGAAGCGTTACTACACCTGTGCGGCTTACGGGATGTTTTAGGAGTTTTCCTTGTAGCAAATTCCAATACTTATAAAAGGATAGGCAATATGAATCGCGTACCGATACCCGAGCGTACAGTGCCGCTATGCTTGTCATTTTTCGACCTCCTGTGAACGTGTGTTTTCACTGTTGCATTTCTGCGTTTCCGCTGTCGTGGTCTGCCTATTTGCTTCGATCAG
>CAMYOP010000172.1 GCA_947260045.1 uncultured Desulfobulbaceae bacterium | reverse complement strand
AAGGCGACGGAGGATCTGATCCCGCTTATTTTTTTCCTGATTAAGAATAATGACAAAGGGATTGCCGTTTGTAAGGTAGCCGGCATAGGAATATACTCCTTCCAGAGTTCCTGATTTTGCAAGTACGCCTTGTTTTCTGGGCATCAGTTGAATGTGCTTTTTAAAAACTGTCAAGAGCTCGATCATGGCACGTGCTGTGACTTTGTTTTGACGGGAAAGACCTGATCCTTCTATCTGTTTGATTTCAGAGTAAATTTCATCG
This sequence comes from uncultured Desulfobulbaceae bacterium, assembly GCA_947260045.1. Classification (GTDB taxonomy): domain Bacteria; phylum Desulfobacterota; class Desulfobulbia; order Desulfobulbales; family Desulfobulbaceae; genus CAMYOP01. The sequence continues at coordinate 7,264 of CAMYOP010000172.1, read as the reverse complement.
CCGAGCAGTCCTGTTAACACTTCGTAGGCAGCACTTTTTGATTTCTCCCAGGTGGCTGGATATCCATATTTTTCTGCGCCGCTCACCAGATAAACCAGGTTTGCCACAAAATTATTGGAATATCTGAGGCAGGACCGCACAACTTCCTCCAGATTTTTACTGGAGCGATGACTGTATACCAGCCTTGCATCAAGTGGCACAATTCCCATACCGAGATCTCCCTCTCCAGGAATGCCAGCCTTTTTCTGGAGAGCGCGGAACAATTCAGCAGCATGTCTGGCCATCAAAGGCTCCAGGTTTTTCTCTTTTTGACCAATATTGATGCGATAATGTCCCCTACGATATTTTTTACCAATATTTTGCATGATGGGCAGGGTTGGTGTCTGGGGCTCATCAGAGCTGACGTTTCTGTTTTTAGCAACCCGAATACCGACGGTGTTGAAATTCACTGCCATTGCCCCAACAGGAGCATCATAAGGGTTATCACTGACACCCCTTCCAGGTGGTTGCCTGGACAGCTGAAAGCTGGAGGAATCAACGATTATAGTGTTTATATGGCTGACGCCGCGAAGCTGTAGGGTCTGAACAACCTGAAACACCTCCTCGGATGTCAAGAAAGGATCACCATAGCCTTTGATATACAGATTATTTTCGGCATCCTGATAAAATTCAGTCTTGAATCTATAATCTTTTCCTAAAACTTGGAGGGCAACAAGGGCAGTGGGAATTTTAATGATACTTGCGGGAACAAACTGGATATCCTGATTACAGGACAACGTAATAGTGCCATCTGAGCTGGCAACGGCATAGGCGCCATTTTTAATGGAGGTGGAAAAAGAATGACAGGCTGCAGAAACTACCTGGCCTGAACAGACAAGGGCGGTGCAAAACAAAAAGAAAATCGAAGTTATTTTCCTGTTTACAGCCATATCTCAACTATGTTGGTGTTATCCTCGGTGCAGCTGCTCTCAGACAAATAACGAGGAAGTTGCTTAATGATATAATACTTCAGCAATCTGTTCTTCAGGATAATCATAATTATGCAGTTCACCTGAAAAATATTTATCATACGAGCCCATATCAATTAGTCCGTGTCCGGAAAAGTTAAACAATATGGTTTTCGGATCGTTTAAGTCTTTGGTCGCTTCTATTACCGCACCCCTGATGGCGTGGCAGGTCTCTGGCGCAGGGATGATTCCTTCTGTTTTGGCAAAGAGAATTCCAGCTTCAAAACATTCCATCTGATGGACCCGAACAGGTTCGATGATCTTTTCACCAACCAGGGCAGAGACAGTTGGCGCCATACCATGATAGCGGAGGCCACCTGCGTGAATACCTGGGGGAATGAAATCATGGCCCAGGGTGTACATATAAATAAGTGGTGTGGTTTTGGCTACATCGCCAAAATCATAGGCCAGTTTGCCAGCAGTCATGGTTGGACAGGACGCAGGCTCTACTCCGACAAAACGAATTTTACGGCCTTCAAGGTGATCTGGCAGATAGGGGTTCATGAGGCCGGCAAAGTTTGAGCCACCTCCACAGCAACCGATTATAACATCTGGATATTCCCCTGCTATTTCCATCTGTTTTTTTGCTTCAAGACCAATAATGGATTGGTGCAGAATAACATGATTTAAGACAGAACCCAGTGCATAGTTGGTATCATCACGGGTGGCGGCATCCTCTATGGCTTCACTGATTGCTATACCAAGAGAACCGGGAGTATCTGGATGACTTTCAAGAATAGCGCGACCGGTATTGGTGTCCGAGCTGGGACTGGCAACGATGCCTGCACCAAAGGCCTGCATGATGGATTTGCGGTATGGTTTCTGGTCGTATGAAACACGGACCATGTATACCTTGCACTCAAGACCAAACCTGTTGGTCGCCATTGACAGGGCTGAACCCCACTGCCCTGCACCTGTCTCGGTAGCCAGCCTTTTCACACCTTCGCGTTTATTATAATAGGCCTGGGCAACCGCGGAATTTGGTTTATGGCTGCCAACAGGAGAGACGCCTTCATTTTTGAAAAATATTTTTGCTTTGGTGCCAAGTGCCTTTTCAAGATTGCTTGCTCTGACAAGGGGAGATGGTCGCCATATTTTATACACTTCCAGTACTTCATCAGGAATTTTTATAAAGCGTTCTGCACTCATTTCCTGTTCCAATAAGCCCATGGGAAAAATAACACTTAATTTTTCCGGCCCCATCGGTTCATTGGTCTCTGGATCCAGCGGTGGCTGCAGTCCATTTGGAATATCTGGAACTACATTATACCAACTGGTAGGCATTTCATCGTCGCGCAATACAATCTTCTTGCTCATGACCTCTCCTTGTTAAAAAAAGTGTGACCGATAATTTTTGCTTTTAAGTATCGATTCAAACCTGACAGGCTCAAAAGAGCCTATCACAAGCTGTGAAAATGGCTCAGTAAAAACTCAGGCAACAGTGGACATTGTTTAATTGCATCCAGGGTCTACTGCCTCTCACCCCAGGGTCAAAAAAATTATTGCCACACCATTGCTCATTTTTTTCAACACCATCAAACTTAAAAACCAAAATTATCTGTACTGCAAAGTATGTTTTTTCTCAACAACTTGCGTACACTTCTTCCAATTGAACCTTTTTTATACGAGCAAGCAAAGCAACATTACGCTCCATGCCAACAACTTTTTCCAGTATTTCCAAAGGATTTACAGTAGCTCTGCCTGTTTCCCCAATAATTTCAACCAGAAGTGTTCCCTCTACAAGCTCCAACCTTTGGACAAGTGGCCTGATATCGATTTGTTTTCGTTTCCTTTTTCGGATTCTTTCAACAAGAAAAGAATCGAGCTGATTGAAGGAGCTTATAGCTTCAACTTGTTGTTCAGTAAAAGGTGATTGGGGAGTAACTTCATAGTGAGAAATACTTTTTTCAGCCTGTCCCTTTCCATGTAGACAGACATCAAGCACTTGAATATAATCTGGAAAATAGTGATTTAAATCTTCCATGGTCTGTTTTTCGTCTGCAAGTGGAGTAGCCAGTTCCATATCAAAATATTCGACCAGGCTTTCAACTCCAACAGGCAATGCAGGGCTAAAGGATACTTTTGGTGAAGGATTGAACCCCTGGGAAAACATAACTGGAAGTTTTATCCTGCTGATAATTCGAAACACAAGCTGCAACAAATCAAGATGACCAAGAAATCTACCATCAATCAAACGGGAATAACGTACTCTGTAGATGACACCTTTTTCTGTCTGTTGTTTTTCTCTTAGTAAAGGTAGAGCTGTTGTTACAACCCGTTGAGATTTTTTGCTTTCACGTGGTTGAATGGTTTTAAAATCACACAAACCACATTTCTGGCAGCCATGGGCACGACAGTCTGGTGTATAAGACCTTGTCTCTGCTTTTTCCCGCTCATCTTTTAAAAATTGCAGATCAACTCCGGAATCCAGATGACTCCATGGCAAAATTTCAGACTCATCACGTTTTCTGAGATATTTTTCAAGATTGACACCGCATTTTTGTGCAGCCTGCTGCCAGCTTTCGAAATGATAATGTTCAGACCAGCTATCGAGCCTGACTCCATCGTTCCATGCTGTTTCAATTAAGGTTGAGAGCCTGCGATCTCCGCGAGAAAATACCCCTTCAAGAGCACTCTGATAGGGGTCATGCCATTTTAATTTAAAACCGCGGCGAGGAAGCATTTTTTTAAGTTTATTAATTTTTTCTTTGGAATCTTCCAGACTGATCTGTTCGTCCCACTGGAAAGGTGTGTGTGGTTTAGGGACAAAGGTGGAAACAGAAACATTTATCTGGATATTTCCTGAATTTGTTGCCTGGGCTGTTTTTCGTGCTTTTTGGGCAAGCTTGACAATGGACTCAACATCTTCCATGGTCTCCGTTGGCAAGCCGATCATGAAATAAAATTTGATTAATTTCCAGCCTGCCTCAAAGGCATTACTACAGGTTTCAAGGAGATCCTCCTCTGTGATCCCTTTATTGATAACTTCACGAAGTCTGTCAGTTCCTGCCTCTGGTGCAACGGTAAAACCAGTTTTGCGCACTCTATTGATCTGGTTCATGATTGCTGGTGTTAAAGTACCTACTCGCATTGATGGCATGGACACTGATACATAGTTTTCAGTAAAACGATCCATGAGCTGCACCATGAGTTCAAGCAGGCATGAATAATCACCAGTGGAGAGAGATAGGAGAGCAAGTTCGTCAAAACCACTTTCTTCAATACCCTTTTGGGCAAGCTGAAAAATATCATCCAGGTTTCTTTCGCGCACAGGTCTGTATATGATACCAGCCTGACAAAACCGACATCCCCTTGTACAGCCGCGGGCGATTTCTATACCAAGCCTGTCATGTACTGTTTTAATGGTGGGAACAAGAGGTGGGCTCGTCACTACACTGCTATTGAGGTCAGGGATTACCCGCCTGGTAATTTTGGGGTATTGCTTTTTAAGCGGTTCAATTGCAGCTATAGTCTCGTCCTCATAGCGCACATCAAAAAATGCAGGAACATAGATACCTTCGATTTTGGCTAAGCTTTCAAGGGTCATTGCTCGATCAAAATTTTTCGTTTTGGCCTCAGCCAAACAAGTGGCAATCTCAATAATAACATGTTCACCGTCACCCAGGACAATGGCATCAAAAAAATCGGCAACAGGTTCCGGGTTCATACTGCAGGAGCCACCGCCAAGAATCAGCGGATGATTTTCATCCCTGTCTTTAGAGCGAAAAGGAATACAAGCAAGACTTAAAACTGTGAGGATGTTGGTATAGCAGAGTTCATAGGGAAGGGTTATACCGATAATGTCAAATGCAGAGAGAGGAGTTCTTGTTTCAAGTGAAAAAAGCGGTATTGCATGTTCTTGCAACTCTTTTTCCATGTCCAGATCCGGGGTAAAGCAGCGTTCAGCAAGCACACCATCTTGACTGTTGAGGATATGGTACAGTATCTGCAAACCCTGATGGGACATACCAACTTCGTAGAGATCAGGAAAGATCAAACAAAACCTGACAGAAGACTCTTGCCAGGATTTTTTTGCTGAATTTATTTCGTGGCCAATATAGCGACCTGGTTTTTTAACAAGTGGAAGGATGTGATCAAGTTCTAAATATTGTGTCATTAGTATTTATATGTTTTACTTAAAGGGTTAAACTACGAAAATTGGTTGACTTTTTAACAGGAGACGATATATCAAATATTTTGATTGTAACCGTTTTGTACGATTATTGTTTGATTATCACTTCAATTTACGCCTGGCTGATTGTGGAATAGAGTTGCACTTGTACACCATTTTTTGGATATAAAGAGAAATCATATGAAAAAAATCTGTGTTTTACTGTCTGTCCTGTTGTTTTCCGCTCTTTTTGGCTCTTTTCAAGCCTTGGCAAAAGAGCCCTCGCTCCTTGAAAATATCCAGCTTGATAGCAGTTCTTCCCATGAAGACCGTATTACCTTTTACCTTACGGGTAATTATGTTCCTACAATGTTTACAATCATGGATGAAAAACCCAGGGTAGTCATTGATTTTCCAGACACCGCTCCTGGATCACAGGTATCCAATACGATTAATGTGCGCGCAACCTATGTCGACAAAATCCGGGTTGGCATGCATAAAGAACCAAAACAAAAAACCAGAGTTGTTCTGGACTTGTTTTCCGCCATCAAACTAGACATTAAAAAAGAGTTTGATGAACAGGCCAAAACTTTCACAATAACAATCGCTAAGCGTGATGTCAATCAACCGCTAACCAGTGAGAAAAAGAGTCCTTCTGCAAAGAAAAAAACAGTCACAGCTAAGAATAAAAAGGCTGCTGAGCCTAAAAAGAAAAGCGAACCTGTCAAAAAAACAAAACAGGCTGCATCTAAAGCTGTTGAACCCGTCCTTTCCCCAGAGCCGGATCCAGTTCCAGAGCCAGATATAGCTGCTACCGCAGGTGATGAACCTCCCCTGCTCAGCTCGGTAAAATTTGACAAAAGCTCTAACCGTGGTGAGATGGTTCTATTTAAGCTCAATGACTTCTACCCACCGATTGTTTTTGGTATTGAAGAAGATGTGCCCCGTGTGGTCTGTGATTTTATGGATACAAAGGTCATCAAAGCTGTTGCCAAATTTATTGAATGCAATGGCAAGTTTATAAAATCTGTGCGTATTGGCACCCATATGAATCCAGATAAGGTAAGGGTTGTGATCGATCTGGCGCCGAACCACAATTATGATCTCCAGCAGGTGTTTTTCAAAGAGGACAACTTATTTGTTATCATCGTTAACACCGTTGATAAATCCAAGAGTACTTGATCACAGTCAATTACAGTGAACAATTTCTCCTGGTAATATCCAGACAAAAAACACTCTGAGAATCACAACTCTTTAGGGTGTTTTTTTATCTGTTCCTGGCTTTCAGGACATATGGTCTTTTTCTTTATATTTTTAGATCCTCATGCCTGTTACGGTGACAATGTTCTCTCCCTTCCTACCAGTCATCGACCCATTATAAAGCCTCTGTCATTTGTCTAAGAAAGGAATACTACTACAAAAAGTGATTTACTAAGCAAAGATTATGGACTACCCCAAAAAGATGGTAACGTTCACCAGAATAGCTCTCCTGCTTTTTGTCCTGCTGATTGGATCAACGGGATGCACTCTGCTTAAAACAGCACTCAGTTCATTACGATCAATGGATCATTTTATTGCTCTTGATGCTGAGCAAAAAATATTTTATGCGTTGCGCGGGGGTTTTGCGATTGGCCTGAATCAACTGATTTCCTTTCAGAGTGGGTCTGAACCGGCTGATGGCGTGGTGGATAGTTCCGAAGGGACAGAGAAAGCCGCAGAAAATCCGTCCAAGCACGAGGGTTAAAACCACAATCCCGGCCGCCCATAAAAATCCGTTGATGAAGGTGTTGCCGGAAAGCAGGGACGATAAAGCCACCAACGGATCGAGTTGAAAAAAGAACGTCACGGGTTGATTCAGCCTTAAATCTTGATCCGTTGAAAAGGCCACCGAGTAGTCTTGGTAAATATCCTGGGGCAAGCGACTGACAATTAAAAGATATAGAAAAAAACACAAAAAAATCGTCTGAGTGATTCTCCGCAGCCAGACCAGATGTCGTGCCTTCACAAGCTCACCTTATTCTGTTCAAGTTTCTGAAAATCAAACGTACCAAGGCCCCATTTTTGAGCGAGTCGAATATGTCCGATGCGCTCCGGCTGACGATCGAACAACAAGGCTGCCCTGGCATCCGCAGCTACAGGATCATCA
>CAMYOP010000171.1 GCA_947260045.1 uncultured Desulfobulbaceae bacterium | reverse complement strand
ATACTTTCCAATCTGTATACAGCAAACTTGAGTCTGCAGCTTAGAAAAAAATTACTCTTTGTATCTTTATCGTCCATGCTCCCAATTACCCAGAAATCAAGCCTTCCAGACCAAAAAAACAGTTTACCCATACTCCTTATCTAGCAGTTGATGAGAAATCGTTCACGACGCACTGCCCCGAAAAAAACCTTAACACTCCTCGCGAGGCTTTGCCTGTTAGCGACCATAATAGCGGTTTGCCTTCTCAACGCCACCCCCCCAATAAGCCGAGACGCTCTAACCCACCACCTTTACATTCCCAAACTCTGGCTACAACACGGATCGTTCTACGAAATCCCCGACATAATCTTCTCCTACTACCCAATGCTACTGGATCTCCTCTACACGATCCCACTTGCATTAGGCAATGACATCATCCCAAAATATATCCACTACTGTTTTGCCCTCTTTACAGCATGGCTCATCTTTGATTACCTAAGAAACAGACTGAATCGCACATGGGGGCTCATCGGCGCATTATTTTTCCTATCCCTGCCGATCATCGTTAAGTTATCAATTACAGTCTATGTAGATCTCGGACTCATCGCTTTCTCTACAGGCGCCCTTCTCATGCTGTTCAAATGGGTGGATACAAAATATATACGTTATCTTCTTTTGGCTGGAATATTTTGTGGTCTGGCAGCCTCGACTAAATACAACGGGTTAATAATTATCTTCCTGTTGACCTTGTTCACCCCCCTGCTGTTTAGCAGATCAAACGTAGGCACCAAGCAGCATTCTTCCTTCCAGGCCATTGGCTACGGTGTGTTTTTTCTTTTAATCACTCTATTGACTTTTTCTCCCTGGATGATCAAAAATTACATATTGACAGGGAACCCTGTGTACCCACTGTACAACTCTATTTTCCAAGACCTGCACTCAAAAAACAACTCCCAACCAATCACAACCCCGGAAAATGGCAGCAACAGGTCAGCAGCAATTGCCAAACAACTTACATCCCGTACCAGCGGGGTATTTGCAGAACGCAAAGCCCTGTATCATGAAACCTGGTGGCAGGCCTTACTCTTACCTGTTCGTTTTTTTTTCGAGGGCCAGGATGACGACCCCAGATATTTTGACGGCAAGCTGAATCCCTTTCTCTTGTTCCTGCCCTTCTTTGCTTTTTTCTTCTTTCGATACCCGAGGCAAGTAAAAATCGAGATATACTTTCTTTTCGCTTTTGCCTGGCTGTCCTTCTTCTTCGCTTTTTTCCAGGGCTCCCTAAGAATCCGATATATTGCGCCTTCACTGCCTGCTTTTATTATATTGGCCACATATGGGCTACATAATATTTCCACCCGTCTGCAATTCAACGACATTAAAAGAACTAACCTCCAACACATTGCCATGGCGGGGATTCTTATTCCGTTGTTTCTGTACAACGGACTCTACATAGCCCATCAATTCAACACTATTAAACCTCTCTCCTACATAACCGGCAAGATAACCCGTGATGCATTTATCGCCCAATTCCTCCCCGAATATCCGATACAGCAATTTGCCAACAAGCACTTGAAAAAAGGTGACAAAATCCTTGCAATTTATTTGGGCAACAGAGGATACTATTTTGATTTCCCGGTTCGTTTCGATCTAACGAGTTACAGCAAGCTGTTCGCTGACACTGTAATTTCATCTCAAACAGGTAATGAAATATCCAATAAACTGAGGAAGCAAGGGATAACCCACCTTTTTATACGACTTGATTTATTCACCCAAAAAGCCAATGAGAATCTTTCGATAGAAAAGATCCATCTTGTAAATTCGTTCCTCACCAAAAATACGAAACAACTTGCAGCCAATAAACGGTATGGCCTGTTCGAACTCCGAGGAAGCCTTCCCTTACACAGTAGCAATCTTCAATGAAATTACTGAGCAAAGACACCAAGAAAGCCTTACCATACAAGTATTACTTTATCCCTGTTTTGCTCATCACCCTGGCCGGAATTGGCGACACCATTTACCTGGCACTATCGCATTACCGCAACTATACGAATATTTCCTACGCTTCCTTTTGTGCTATCTCCAAAGCAATTAACTGTGATACAGTCTCCCAAAGTCCATGGTCGATACTCTTTGACATCCCTGTTGCTCTTTGGGGGCTGATTGGCTATCTACTCTTCCTTACCTTTCTTATTCCGGTTCGCAATAAGAAAAAATCAGCTTCACCTTTATGGGCGCCTTTGTTTGTCCTTGCTTTAGGGTACTCCCTGACAGCCATTTTTTTTAGTTACATCTCTGCCCAAAAAATCCAATCTTATTGCCTGTTTTGTCTTTTCAGTTATGCTATCAGCTTTTCTTTACTGCTGTACTGCTGGATAATTCGTCGACGATTTCCAAGTAATGCACTGCTTGCAGATCTGAAACAATCCTTATCTTTAATAATAGAAACTAAGCTTCTTAAATACCCGCTGACAGGGCTTCTGCTCGTCGTCTTATCTCTCAGGCTCTTCTTACCTCATTACTGGCAATATCAATTCCCAGAACCTGATGTTTCTATCCCTACCGGTATCACTGATAGTGGTCATCCTTGGATAGGTGCAACAACTCCTCGCTTAACCATTGTAGAATTTACCGACTACCAATGCTTTCAATGTGCGAAAATGCACCATTTCCTCCGACAACTAGTGGCTGACAATCCGGAAAAAATACGCCTTGTCCATCGTAATTACCCCATGGATAATGAAATGAATCCAATCCTTGTTCCTGAACCATTCCATATCGGATCAGGACGGTTGGCACTGTTAAGCATCGCCGCACAAGATCAAAATAAATTTTGGCAGGTAAACGATGTGATCTTCAAGGTGGTAACGGAGAAAAAAAATGAAGTAGATATACAGCAAATTGCTAAAGAGGCCCAAGCTGACCCCATTGCCCTGGCAAAAGGTGTCTATGCAAAAGATACAATAAAAAAACTTGAATCAGATATACGCGCTGGCCTGCGGCTCAAAATCACAGGAACCCCCGCTTACCTAGTCAATGGAAAGCTTTACCTTGGAAATTTACCTGAAACTCTTTTCAAAGAGTTCTATTAAAGTCCCCTTGAGGGAGATCCCATTTTTCAAAGGAATGTGAGCTAAATATGCAGTTTGATTCATTCCTCTTTCTGTTCTTTTTCACTGCGATCTTATTAACCTATTACTCCCTGCCGAACTGGCGGGCCCAGAAGCTGCTCTTACTTATCGGAAGCTACATTTTTTATGCAGCCTGGAGCCCACCACTGGTGTTTTTGATTTGGATATCAACTATTGCCGATTTCATATTAGCTCGTCACATCTACCTAACTCAAACAATCAGGATACGAAAATTTCTTCTAGGACTGAGCCTAGGGATTAATCTTGGCCTACTGAGCTACTTCAAATATGCACAGTTTCTTTTAGACTCATTTCAAGATATTCTAAAATCTTTAGGCTTGGTTTATCAGGCACCTGACCTGGGTATCATTTTACCAATTGGAATATCCTTCTACACCTTTCAAACTCTTTCCTACACCATTGATGTGTATAGAGGAAGAACCCAGCCGAGCAACAGCTTTTCCGACTTCGCTCTATATGTAACATTTTTCCCCCAATTAGTTGCTGGGCCGATCATACGAGCCACTCATTTTTTACCACAGTGCAAAGTACCCAAACGGGCGTCTTCCGAAGTATTCTTTTGGGGTTTATCATTATTCGTTTATGGAATCTTCGCGAAAATAGTTTTGTCCGACTTTATTCTGGCACCAGTTGTTGATACTGTATATGCGGCTCCTGGCAGTTATGGTTGGTTCGATACCTGGGCCGCTATCTTCGCTTTTTCGGGACAAATATACTTTGATTTCGCGGGCTATTCCCTCTGTGCAATCGGTGCAGCGATGTGCTTTGGTTTTCACCTGCCAGACAACTTCCGATCGCCTTACGGTGCTATTGGCTTTTCTGATTTTTGGCAACGCTGGCATATCTCTCTATCTAGCTGGCTGCGAGATTACCTTTACGTATCGCTAGGTGGAAACAGAAAAGGTACCAAGCGCACCCTGATCAGTCTATCAATAACCATGCTTTTAGGTGGACTCTGGCACGGCGCGGCTTGGACCTTCGTTATCTGGGGAGGGATACACGCTCTATTATTAATGATAGAGCATTTACTCCAAAATTCGTTGAAAGTACCTGTGCATCGCCCTGTACAACTGTTATTAACACTCAGCACATTCATTATAATTTCAATAAGCTGGGTCCCATTTCGCGCTCAAAATCTAGACAATCTGTTTGCACTACTGGTAGCCCTCTTTAGAGGCGATGCAACAAAATTTATTGATCCATTGTCAATAGTTACCGTCTTCGGGGTAATTGTTAGCATGCTGGTGTGGCATATGGTTACACGGAAAACAACATTTGAGGAAACAGTCAGCCATTTTCCTCTTTATATCAGGGCGACAGTGCTTGCTGTTTTTTTGGTTAGTTCCGTCTTGTGTTCAACAGGAGATAATCGTGCATTCATTTACTTTCAATTCTGATATCCGAATCCCATCAAAAGGGATCAGAAATTCATTCCTCACTGGAGTGTTGATTGCCCTTATAATAACGGTAGCTATTGAAATAGGATTACGGTCCCATGGAATGCAACCATATATCCAGGACAGCAAAGAAATATGGGCAGCACAACGAACACGAGCTTCAGCCTTAGGCGACAAGGCTGTGATATTAGTCGGTGCCTCACGTATTCTATTAGGAATCAACTTAGATATCTTGGAAAGTGAACTAAACCTAACCTCTGTACAACTCGCAATTAACGGCACCAGTTTTATTCCGGTACTGGAAGATCTGGCTGCTGACCCAAAGGTTACCGGCACCATCTTGGTCGCAACCAATTCCGGTGCAATAAAAAATACCAACCAAAAATATAAATCATCAGAGTGGGTAGAATTTTACAGAAGTGAATATCGAGGGCTATTGTCTCCAACTGTTGAACGGTTACTTAAAACCGAAATGGCAGGCAGATCAGCAATATATTCCAGCGGTCTACCGATATCCATTTTATTGCAGCGAGCCCTTGGACGACTCCCGGTAACCAAGCGATACGTGAAAACGAAAGTAAACCGGGAACACAATGCAGACTACCAATTGGTTCCACAACCTAGCTTTTACATTACACGTGTAATCAAACAGTTAGGAATAAAGGTAGACATGCAGGGGGTCACGAACCTATCACAAGCAGAAAGCAGAATCCGTACGTATATCCACTTTAACAAACCATACTCTTTAAGAAGTAGAGAGGATTATAATTACATCAACAGTCTTACGAAGCAGCTGGAAGAGCGAGGCGCCCAAATAGTATTCATCCGGTTTCCAACCAGCGGTTTGGTCTGGGAGATCGATAAGTCTCGGCTACCCCGTAAATTTAACTGGGACCAATTTAACAAATTTTCTAAAGCACCTACCATACATTTTATGGACTATCCTGCATTACAGTATCCATTAGCGGACGGCTCCCATCTTGATGTAAGACAAAAATCAATGTTCACCACCTCACTGGCGAACATTGTAAAAACCAAACTAGCACCATGTAACATATAATATTTCGCATATTTATCGATTCGTGTTTAATGAGGCTATCTCAACAAAGGGGAAAAGCGAGGCCCGAACCATATTGTACTCTAGAGCGCTGCTACTGCTTGATGCAGGTGAATATGCACCCAAGTTGATTGTGACCATCATGGTTACAGAGGCACTGGGGACAACACCTCGTAGTCTTGAGCACCTGAAATAAAGTTTAATCGAAGAGGGGCTTCCAGCTGCTATTTAACGTAAGAAACGAGTAAGACCGCCCAGGAAAATTCAATTTGGCGGAGAGTTCGCTGCCCATTTACTGGCACTGGCGTGCTCAGAAGCTCCGGAAGGCAGAAAGCGCTGGACAGTGCCACTGTTGGCAGAAAAACTGGTTGAGTTCAAGATCGTAGGGAGTGTCTCACCAATGACAGCCTGTAAAACTTTAAGAAAAATGGACTTAAACCTCACCTGAGCAAATACTGCAAGATCCCACCAGACCAGAATGCCAGTTTTGTGGCGGCGGTGGAAGATGTTCTCCAGGTTTACGCTCGTCCCTACAACAGGAAATATCCGGTTGTTTGCAGGGATGAATCAAATATTCAGCTGATTGGCGAGGTGTGTGAGCCTATCCCAGTAGTTCCAGGGCACCCCGAATTGATTGATGATGAATATGTTCGCAAAGGAGTAGCAAGCATATTTCTCGA
>CAMYOP010000170.1 GCA_947260045.1 uncultured Desulfobulbaceae bacterium | reverse complement strand
TGGCCATCTTGTCCTTTCATCTGTTCAACCCGAGACTATCAATCAGCGTTTTGCTGCAATATCACAGCAACGTGGAATACCTGAAATGTTAACGAGCCAGGAAAGCGTAGCGGAAAGTTTAAATGAATAAGGGTACTGTCTACATATTGTCAGCCCCGTCCGGTGGTGGAAAAAGTACTGTTTTAAAAAAAGTTATGGCAAACGTGCCAGGTCTTGAATTTTCTGTATCACACACCACCCGGGCACCTCGCCCAGGAGAGGTTTCTGGAAAAGATTATCATTTTGTCACGGTGGAAGATTTTTTCAAAATTCGTGACGGGCAAAACGGTGGCTTTTTTGAGTGGGCAGAAGTACATGGCAATTATTACGGGACCAGTCGAAGCGGCGTTGAAGAGCAGCTTGAGGCAGGGCTTGATGTTGTTCTTGATATAGATGTGCAGGGTGCTCGGCAAATCCGAAAAGTGATAGATGCTGTTTCGGTCTTCATTGCTCCTCCTACATTACAGGAGCTTGAAAATCGTTTGCGAAAAAGAGGGACAGAGAGCCCAGAGGCACTAGCTTTGCGGCTTGCAAATGCGCAGGAAGAATTATCAGCTGCTACTGAATATGAATATTTGATTATCAACGATAGGCTTGAGCAGGCTGTGGCGATTTTATCTTCCATAATTATTGCAGAGAGAAGCAGAAAAAGGCGCAATTTTAGTGGTATGCCTCTTCAGATTAATTTTTAATTTTCTACCTGTCTTTTTCTTTTATTATGGCTAAACGCGAACAACCTCCAAAAAAGAGAGCTATGCAAGTCCAGAATCCTTCCACTCAAGATGATATGGTGTGGGGGCTCAATGCTGTTTTGGAGATGTTGTCTCATAATCCACGTGGATTTTCGGAATTATCTGTTTTAAAAGGAAAAAACAGTCCTAAGCTGCAGGAGATTATCGATAAAGCCCGTGCAGGGGACGTGAAGTTACGTTTTGTTAATGAAGACCGACTCAATGTTGGGCCATCATGTCGGCATCAGGGAGTTGTCGGACGTTTAAGCAGCGTAAGCTCTCTGAGTTTAGAAGAATTACTTACCATAACTAAAAAGTCAAAAGCAGGTGAGTCTCCAAGATTACTGGTTTTGGACTCAATCCAGGATCCCCATAATCTGGGCGCAATTCTTCGTTCCGCTCTGGCTTCTGGTTTTACAGGGGCAATACTGACGCGAGAAAGAAGTGCACCGCTGAGCGGTACCGTGGCCAAAGTTGCCTCAGGTGCTCTTGCTCAATTGCCAGTTGCCTTGGTAGTTAATTTGAGTGAGGCTCTTAAGGTGTTAAAGGAACAGGGCTTCTGGGTATATGGCACGGTTGTGGATAAAAAAGCCGTATCTATTTATGACTGTGACTTTTCTGGGCCAGTGTGTATCGTCATTGGTGGAGAAAGTAAAGGCATCAGGCCGCTTGTTCAAAAGCAATGTGATCATTTTGTGACCATCCCCATGCAGGCAGATTTTAACTCCCTTAACGCTTCGGCAGCGGCAGCTGTGATAATGTTTGAGGTGTTACGGCAACAGCTTTAAAGCCTGTTACCTTATTTCTTTTTTAAAAGCTGCTTTTGGAGAAGATCACCCAGGGTGCCAAAGGATTTTGGAGTGGATTTCATTTTCTCCTTGTATGAATGATCAACCTCCTTACCTGATTCCTTGTAATCTTCGGGAGTAAGTGAGATTTTTTGCGCTTCCACATCTATTTTTTCCACCCTGACACTGATTAACTGACCAGCTTCCACAGCTTCACGCGGATGCATTATACGCTTGCCATCACCTAGCTTTGAGATATGCAACAGGCCATCCAATCCTGGCTTCAGGCTGACAAATGCACCAAATTTTGTCAGTCGTGAAATTGTTCCCTGATGCACAGAGCCCTCTGGAAATTCGTCCTGTGCTTTAGTCCATGGACTTTCTGTGGTCTTTTTCAGTGATAAAGAGATACGATCATTTTCCCAGTCCAGTTTCTGGACAAGTACTTCCACCTCTTGTCCTTGCTCCAGGATGTCTTCGGCGCGATCAACCTGTCCCCAAGCTAGCTCACCCATGGGAATAAGTCCATCAACGCCGCCTATGTCAACAAAGGCTCCAAAATCACGAATGGAGGTAACCACTCCCTTAACCTGCATGTTTTCACTCAGTGTCTCCTGGAGAAGTTGTTTTTCTTCTTCCCTTTTTTCCTCAAGAAGCGCTCGAGCTGAGACAATAATATTGCGGCCGCGATTGCCAAACTCGATAATCTTGAAAGAAAGAGACTGCTCCAGGTACTCTTCAGGATCCTCAACACGTCGAAGGCCCATCTGGGAATAAGGACAGAAAGCTCGTTGCCCGGCAATGTTAATTTCAAAACCACCTTTCACTTCTTTCACAACCTTCCCCTCAACAGGGATGGAGGATGAAAAAGCTGCCTCAAGCTCATGGAGATTGCTATGGCCGGAGCCAAGTTTAGTTGTGAAGGTAATTTCTCCGCCACGCATGGTAAGGAGGAAGACCGTTACTGTGTCACCAGTTGTAAGTTCGAGCTCACCTTCTGCATTACGAAGTTCAGAAGCATTTAATACACCTTCGCTTTTTCCGCCAATATCAAGAAAGATGTTGTCTCCGCTGATTGACGCAACCGTAGCGTTTAGTTTGTCGCCAGGCTGAAGAGGTTTTTGTTGTATGGTTTTATCTTGGAAAAGGTCTTCAAAGCTATCTTCAGTCATAATAATCAAATGTCGTAGAGGTTGAGTGGAATGAAAAAGTGTAGAAAAATACTCGTAAAGTAAAAAAGTATCAGTCTTTCTGTATATTTTTGACTGCGAGTGCCAAAACATGTTCTTTGTTTGTAAAAACAAGGTGTTTTGACTCTAGATCGTTTAGAAAAGAGAAAATCTGTTCCCTTTTAATCGAGTTAAATTCTGCTAGCAACTCTTTTTTCGAAATGATCTCCTGGCATGCCAGGTATATTTTCCTGGACATTCCACGGAGACGATGATGGAGAACTTTTCCAGTAAGCTGCTCCTGGCGGATGATTAAGAAGGTTTCTCCGTCTCTGTAACTAAGAGGTGGAACAGTTTTGTCTGGTCGTTTGGCATGAAATTCTGCCCATAACTGCAATTTTTTGCGAACAGGTTGCCATAACTGCCGTTGCTTGGAACGATCACCACGATATGACTGGATTAACAGCTTCAGGTTTCTTAAAATACTATCTGGGTAGAGTTTGCTGTTATAAGGGTGTTGGTGCACGCTTTTAATATTATACTGTCCAGGTGAGCAGGAAACAGGGCTTCCCATTCCGAGAAAAAAAGAAGCTCCTTTTAAAGGATTAAAGGGAAGTACTGCTTCAAGAGCTCTGAGTGTTTCTGTAATTTCATTTTCCGTGCTTCCAGGAAATTCAAGTATGAGGTTGCCTTCCAGTACAATACCCGATTCTGTTGCATGTCGCATTGCCGCAATATTTTCCAAGGCGCTAACACCTTTTTTCATACGGTCCAGCAGAGAATTTGAAAGTGCTTCAATTCCCACTTGCACAGATTTTAATCCGCCAGCCCTGTAGTGAGCGTAGGATTCACGTTTTGGCAGAACACGTATTTCAGCAAAAAAGTTTGGCGTTGAGGGTTTCTTGGCTAAGTTGTCAAAGAATAGTGCACTTTCTTTTGGAGGAAGGGCATTATCTGTAAATGTAAAATCAAGGCTTTGGTATCTGTTTTTTAATACATCGTACTCTTTGAGCATTCGCTTACTCTTTTTGTACCGATATCCTTGCCACTGTAGGTTGAGGTTGCAAAAAGTACATTTATTCCACCAGCAGCCTCTGGAAAATTCAATCGGTACAACAGGGATAAAATCAAACTTTTGTTCCTTCAACGCTGTAAAGTATTCATCATAGTTGGGAACTGGCAGGTGATTCAGGTCTTTGATTTCTTGATTGCTGTTTAAGTAAGAGAGATTTTTTCTTGTCAGAACGTTAGCTCCTGGCTCTGTTTTGTTGCCTAGGATATGCTTACAAAGTCCCAGTAACGGGTTTTCTCCTTCCCCAGTAATAATATAATCAATGGAAGGGAAAGCCTGGAGTAGGGATAAAGATGTTTCAGGGGTACAGGTGGAGCCACCAAAAACAATTGGAATATCTGGTAGTTGTTTTTTGATAGATTGAGCAGCATAAATGCTTGGGAGCAACTGACTGAAACAGACGGAAAAACCAAGCAGGTCAAAAGAGGAAAAATCGTGCTGTAAAAGCCATTTTTCCATATGGGACTGAAGGTGAAAAAGGAGCTCAGCGTATTCTGGAATGTTTTTTCTGGCAGTGTTATTAAGGCTTTTTGTAAAAACTTCCTCAGCGTGTTTTTTTTGTTCAGGAAAGAGCAGGCCTGAATAAAGAGCTTCGCCTGCCCAATTGTTTTCAGATATGATTCTGTATGGTTCTGTGCCAAGGATATTGGCAATATCAAGGTAAGGGTGGAGGTTCGTAGCTAAAATTTCATCCGACTTGGTATTGAGAAAGCTTTTGAGTGCTCCGAGTTGGATGGAAGGGCGATTAAAAATCGCCCAGGGCATTGAGATGAGAACAAGCCGCATGATTGAAATATTATTGGGAAATTATTTCAGTCCCTTCAGGAGGGCTAAAACGTATAAAAGTATCGACAATAGCCTGCTCTTTCTCTTTGAGATCATTAAGTATAATGTTTGAAAAAGTCAGTTGGGTTGTTGTTTCAAAATGATCTTCAATGATTAATTTGCGTATAATCATCTGGGCATCATACCAAATGTGTACAGCCTTGACCTGTGAATGTGGCAATCGGGGTGTCAGCTGAATAGTATCAAGTTTAACACCTGGAATTTTAAAATGAAACCTGGCATCAGGATAATCGCTTTTAAAGTCTTCAAGTGGATTTCTTGCTCCTGATAAAAATGCATACGTAATATCCGATTCCATCTCCTCTGCACTTGTTATCAGCAATTGCTTGTCTTTTTCAGTGTATATCGAAATTTTTTCACCATCATTTATGATGACCTGCATGTCTGGTTGAGAATAGTTCCAACGCATGATACTCGGCTTGCGTTTTTGGTTGAGAGCATCATTTTTTTCAGAAACTGCCTCTTCTGGTCGAAAGAAGATAGCGTTGCCATTTCCATGGCGTTCTCTACCACCGGAATCTGTAACTTGGCTAAAATCAAATTGGAGACTTGTGAAGCTGGAATATATCTGCTGCAATTCAATGGCAACTTGATCGGGAGTTTTTTCTTCAGGATTAGCATGGGATGTTTTATTTACGCTAAGAAGAATGATTGTACAAATAAAACA
Source organism: uncultured Desulfobulbaceae bacterium (assembly GCA_947260045.1). GTDB lineage: Bacteria > Desulfobacterota > Desulfobulbia > Desulfobulbales > Desulfobulbaceae > CAMYOP01. Next base: position 993 of record CAMYOP010000170.1, on the reverse strand, counting down.
GAGAACAATATTCTGGATATATTTTTTTTTACACATTGATTTTCTCAAGATGGATGTTCCGGCAAAAAATCTTGGATGCAAGATCCTGGACCGGGGTGGTTAAGTCGGATACGAAAAATTTACTCGGGCCATCATGTTGCGTTATTTTGTTTCTTAGGTCCGGCATGCCCGTTAAGTATTTCTGGAGAAACAGGGCAGCCTCAACAGATGAGTCAATCAGGTTTACCCGTTGTCCCATTCTTGGTTGAATAAGATCTTTCAGGAGTGGATAGTGAGTACAGCCTAACACTAAGGTATCTATTTTTTTTAAACGAAGGGGGTAAAGATATCTTCGTAAAATCATTTTTGTTTCACGTTTGGACAGCCATCCCTCTTCCACAAGTGGAACAAGCAGAGGGCATGACTGGCTGTACACTTTGCTCTCGGGGAGAATTTTCTTAATACGCTTTTCGTAGATGGTGGAATTAATTGTTGCCCTGGTCCCTATCACTCCCACTCTTTTGTTGCGGCTGATTGCAGCAGCTTTTTCTGTTGCTGGAGTAATGACATCAATAATTGGCACGTCATATTTTTTTCTAAGAGCATCTGATGAAGTACTGGATGCAGAATTGCAGGCAATAACTATTATCTGAGCCCCCTGCTCCAGTAGAAAATCACAGTTTCGCATTGAATATCTGGTAATTGTATCAATGCTTTTTGAGCCATATGGGGTGTGAGCAATGTCCCCAAAATAAACAAGAGGATAGCCCGGGCATAATTTTTCTATTGCTCGAGCAACAGTCATGCCGCCTACACCGGAATCAAAGATGCCGATCATGCGTATAAAAACCTTGGTGCGAAAATGGTTGAGAGGGTTTAAGTCTTGGAAAAATTAAATTTTATTCTTTGTTCTTGCCGCAATAGCTTTCTTCAGATTTTCTGGCAAGCCTCTTTTTTTACCTGACCTTGAGCGGCGTTCTGAAAGTGATTTTGCGCAAAGAGGCTGACGCATGG
>CAMYOP010000169.1 GCA_947260045.1 uncultured Desulfobulbaceae bacterium | reverse complement strand
ATAGGGAGTAGAATTCCATATGGTCAGCAAATATGCGTGTATCTTCGGAGAGTTGCAGGTCTAAGTCGATTTTTCTTTTTTGAAGACCATCAACCATGTCTTCGATAACTTCGGTGATAAGAGTTTTTAAATCTATATGTTTCAGCACTTTCTCAACCTTTGACATTTCGCGGAGGCCATCAATGATTTTTATAACGCGATGAACTTGACGGTCGAGAAATTGAATGTCTTCCTGACGCTCTTTATGTTTCTCAAGTAATACCGAAGCAATTTTCTGAAGCAGAGGAATGTCACTGTCACCGTTGTTCTGACAATGGTTTTTCAGTAATCCAGCTTCCTGGCTATTGCTCCAGTCGGAAATGATTTTGTTGAGAATATCAATTACTTGAGCAATTTCCTTTTCGTTGTCTTTGTTTAAGCTTATTCGGACACTTATAGCACTTATAGGGTTAAGAACTTCATGGGCAACCAGGCCACTCATTTGTCCGACAATCGCAAGTTTTTCGGTCTGTAAAAGCTCCTGTTGGGTTTGTTGTAATTTGGATTCAGCTTCTTTTTGCTTTTGCTCCATGAATTTTCGTTGTCGTATATCTTTTATGAGTATAACCCAATCAGATTTTTCAGAACTTTTTTCATCATTAAGCTGGGACATGGTAACGCTGATGGGAATAATATATCCATCATTTGTCTTGAGGGTGGTCTCGATGTCACGGAGATTCTTTTTTTCCAAGATAGTATTCCCGTGGAAAAAAACTGCTATGCCAATAGCTTGTAGTTCAGAAAACGGTATTCCGATAAGTTCAAGTGCTGCTGTATTTGCTTTTTTTAATGTACCTTCTGAATCAATCACCAGTAAGCCGTCGAGCATGGAGTGAATAATACTCTCTGTGAATATTTTCTCGTGATGCAGAAGGTCGCTTGAGTTTTCAACTTGTCCAAGCATGTTGTTAAATGATTCTGCCAACTCGCCAATTTCATCTTTTGAGGTCCACGCCACTCGTTTTGATAAGTCTCCACTTTGGGAGATGGTCTTGGTTGTTTGAATTAATCTGGTGATTGGTTCGATAAGAGAGAGGCCCACCTGGCGTGAAATAAACTCTCCAATAAGTATTACAAGTAATGAAACCAATAAGATATAATTGCGTATTGTTTTGATTGGAGCATTTATATCCTCAACTGGTTTGGCCAAGAGGAGCTTCCAGCCTAATTCAGGAATTGTGACAGAGCTTATCTGGCAGATAGTTCCAAAAATGGCGGACTTGCCATGGAAGGCTTTTTCTTCAAGTAATTGAGAAACAAATGTAGGGTCAGAAATTACTTCTTTTCCTATGTGTTCAGCTAATTTTTCACTTGTTGGCTCAGTGAGAAGAAGACCGTTTTTATCAGTAAGCAAAAGTAAAATATTTCTTTCCTTTAGTTTGTCACTGTAAAAATTCTCAATTTGCTTCAAGGACAAAGAGGTACGGATAATTGCATGAATTTCTTCGAAATAGTCCGTGTAATGATAGAAAAAATTAATTACGGGATACGAGACGGATTGTATCCTTTGGGGAGGAGAAATAAATATTTGGTTTGGATTGTTGATCGAAAATTCAAAGGTCTGGTCAGCTTCAATAATGGATAAATCATGTATGACATTTCCCTCAACAATTTTAAACTCTTCCTGGCCGTGTAAATCTGTCAGTATGAGTGCTGCAAAAAGATCTTGCTGGGTCTGGAAAACCTGTACCACCAAGCCATCTTGAAATGAATGCAGGTATTTATCAATATACGGGTCCGTTGCCAGATCACTCGATACTCTTATCACATCATTGATATGGGAAAGTGTCAAAGCCGCCATCAAGTGACTGTCGATCCTGAGCTCTTCAATTTCCTGGTTTGCTATGAATTTGGATATCAGGAAATAACTTGAAAAGCCTATGGTCAAGCCAATCATTAAGCCGATACCGATACGGAGCAGAAACAGCTTCTCTTTTAAAGAGCCATATTTCATATGTTAACTCTGCTGGAAAGTAAATGAACTTTACAGGGTCGGAGTTGCTCCAGATTCAAATATTATTGCTTTGGCTTCATCACTTGCAAGAAAGTTCATAAATGCAGCGGCTAAACCTGTTGGTTCGCCTTTACTCACGATGTAATATGGAGTCGCGAGAGGATATTCACCTGACTTTAAATTGTCTTCAGTGGCTTCAACACCGTTAAAGCTAAGAGCGGTGAGGCCATTTTCCAAGGCAAATCCTTTTGGAACATAACCAATTGTATAATTATGCTCTGCTATTGCCTGGGCAGCGTCTGGGGTAGTATAAAAAACTTTACCAACGGACTTGATGGAGCTGTATCCCTTAATATGATTTTCAAGAATTAAGAGTGAAGAGTCTCCAGGCTCGCGGGAAATTGGGAATATTTTGTTATCATGTCCTCCCATTTGCTTCCAGTTATTAATTTCTCCGTTATAAATTCCTATGAGCTGCTCATTTGTTATATTCTTCACGTCCTGTACAGAATTGTTAACGGCAAAGACAATGGGCGATACGGCAAAAAGATATTCAATCATACCATTTTTCTCGTGATCTTTGAGCGGTCTGGCTGTTCTGCCGAGTGCAACTTTGCCACGAGAGACAGATTTGATCCCCCCCCCAGATCCTATTGAATCTGGAATTTTCACTTTGGTACCAGGGTGCTGCTTTTGAAATATTGCCGCAATTTTGCGCAGAAGGTCTTGGTTGTCACCAGTTCCAGGAATTGTGAGCGTCTGCTCAGCAAACACTGTGCTGGACATCCCTAAAAAAAATATGAGCAAAACAATTCTACAGTAAATCATTTTCATAGCACTCTTCCCCCAGGCAGGAAAATTCATTTGTTTTGTAAATCGTTCTCTAATAGTTCAGGGCTTATTTTCCTTCAATTCTGATAGATCTTAATCAAAATTCTATCACGTGATCATGACAATCCCAAAATAACAATGAAACTTTTACTGATATTTTTCTGGTTGCTCAGACATTTATTGAAGGCATTTTGATATGCTTTCAAGCTTTGGATTTCCCAATTTCTTTTTTTCTTAAGTCAACAATTAGACAAATGATTAATCGGGCATGTATAATGGTTCTAATTGTGTTTACGGCTTGTACTTTGTCAATAAGATTAAAGATATGGGTGGACCATGGATCACAGCAGTGTTGAAAACAAGGGGAAAATAGTTACCGCCGCAGGAACTGGTATTAACCTGGCGCTTGGAGTCCTTTATACCTGGAGCATATTCAAGGGATCCATAAAGCAATCTATCGAGATTGGTGGAGCAGGATCTTTTCAATGGGACATGGCTTCATTAAATGATCCCTATGCGGTTTGTTGTCTTGTATTCGCCTTCACCATGATTCTTGCTGGCAAATGTCAGGACACGGTAGGGCCTAGAATTACGGCCCTTATTGGAGGTATCCTTGTTGGTGTTGGCTTTATCTGGATTTCTCAGTCAACAGCCTATGTTTCCTGGGTTCTTGGCTTTGGTGTTTTAGTCGGTGCTGGCATTGCTTTTGGCTATTCCTCTGCAACACCACCAGCCATGAAATGGTTTCCTCCGTCACAAACAGGAAAAATTGCCGGATTTGTCGTTGCAGGCTTTGGTTTGGCCTCTGTTTATATTGCTCCTCTTGCAAAATATATCCTCAATAACTGGGGGCTGCAGACGGCAATGCTATTTTTCGGTATTGCTTTTTTCCTTGTAGTATCAGGTTTGTCTGTTTTTCTGGTAAATCCACCAGCAGGATATATACCTGAAGGGTTTGTTGATAGACGTGCCCGTACTGCTGCCCATGCAAATGCAAGAAAGAAGTTCGAGGATAAGAATTATACAGCGACAGAAATGATGCGCACTCCTACTTTCTGGATCCTTTGGGTGCTTTATTTTATTGGGGCAGGAGCAGGTCTGATGGTTATTGGGTCTGTGGCTGGGATGGCCAAACAGAGTCTGGGTGAAAATGCCTTTCTTGCAGTGGCGATACTGGCAGTTGGTAATGCAGGCGGTAGAATCGTTGCCGGAATTCTCTCAGACAAAATCGGTAGAAAATTGACCATGGCGGTAGTTTTCTCTGTTCAGTCACTCCTTATGTTTCTTGCTATTACCATTGTCTCGGCAAATACCTCAAGTGCAGTACTGCTTGTTTTTCTTGCCACCATGATCGGGTTTAATTACGGGGCCAATCTGGCACTTTTCCCATCATTTACCAAAGATCTCTATGGAATCAAACATTTTGGCGTCAATTATGGCGTGGTCTTTTCAGCCTGGGGTGTAGGCGGCTTTGTTTTGAGTAGGGTTTCCCAGTCCCTGGTGGCAGGTACGGGGTCTTTTAGTTCCTCTTTTATTGCCGCGGGTGTACTGCTATTGATAGGCACAGGCTTGGTTTTCTGCATAAGGGATGAAAAAGAGCTGATGAGAAAACAACTGAAAAGAGAGCTTGCTCAGAAGGGAAACGTAGAGCCTGCTGATTCCAAGGAAATTGCAGAAGTCGCATAGTGGATGGCACATTCTACAACTATAATAATACAAGGAGTTGGCCATGTACTTCTGGAGAGGAGTACACGAGCCAAGCACCTGAACATAACGATCAAACCTTTTAAGGGAGTACGGGTGGCGGTGCCACAAGGGTTTTCTTTTAAGAAGGCAGAACAGATCGCCCGAAGCAAGGCCGGTTGGTTGAAAACACATCTGGGCAGGATACGAAAAATTGAAGAGGAATATTCTGCCATTCCCAGGGTGCAAATAGACCGAAAGGCCGCCAGTGAGATTTTGAAATCAAGGCTTGAAGCAATAGCTCAAAAACATGGATACACATACAACCGTGTCACAATTCGGAACCAAAAGACGAGGTGGGGGAGTTGTTCTGAAAAAAATAATATCAGTTTGAACATGAAGCTCACACTCCTGCCCGATACGCTGCGAGATTATATTATTCTCCATGAGCTGGTCCACACCAAAGTCAAGAATCATGGTAAGGGCTTTTGGGAAGAGATGGTCAGAGTGGAACCAGAAGCCAGAGAGTTGGCGAAACAGGTCAGACAGCACAGTTGTTTAGGTTGGGTTGAATGCAGATAAAAAGTAATATTTTTGGGCGAGCTTGAAACAATGCTGAATTAAAGCCAAAGGCAGACTTGATCGTATAGCTAAATGTCAACCATATCAGGAGTCTAGTAGCTAGTGAATCTAGTAGTAGCGACAGAATCTAGCTTGATCCAGTATTGTCCCCTGATGTTCCCTGATTTTCAAGCCTAGTGCTCTATGCACATATGGTTACAAAAAAGTAACACAATGCCAATGATTTCCCTGCCAATTATTTGAATTCATGCAGCATTTTCATAAACGACTTTGTCGATATAAAAAATTAGCGAATTGTTACACAAACGTAACGGACTCAAGCCCGGTTTTATCGCCAGGTATAGACACAGCACTCCTTACAGGTTACAAATTTAAATATTATCAGTACACTACAGGTATCATAATTACATGGCGCACTAATTGCATTTATATTTTGATAGAATACAATTTTCTCAATAAAAGTGTAAAATTAAGGCCGTTCATTTATTCATGAATCTCATATACAACTTAACATTTCTGGACAAGATTCGACACCAGTTGAACCCGATTCACATTTACTGCAGACTTACATGTCTAGGAATTTCATCCAAAATTTCAATAGAAATCTGTAAAATCTATGAGGCAGTTTTTTATAAACCGACTTTAGGCAGATGAAGTTTGTCCGCCGTAACTGATCGGGCATGCTAAGTTGGACGCCAACGCCGCCGTTACCATAATGTGGTACTTTTTTGTTTGGCACTCAATCTTATTGATCCTCTTATTAATAAAAACTTGTCTATATTTATCTCTGATCAGGAGCACATGCCATGATGAATGAGGTTATCCTGAAATTACTGAAAGAAGCCTCCGATAGGATTGTCCTGTCCTGCCGGAGGCTTTTTCGTTTCATGCCATAAAAGCAGGGACCATAATGACATGGAAGCACAAAGGCTAGATTGCCAATATGGCGTGAACTCACAGGATCGGATCCGAAACGGTAATTGATCCTCCCTGCAGCAGGCAGTGGGGAAGAGTTTTATTCAAGCATTATCAAGAAGTTTTGTCATCTCAACACAACAAAGGATGGAGGTGCCAGTATGGGTCTTTCCGATGACATCAGCCCGGCAGTGAAAAAGAATGTTCCTACCGTTACAATGAATGATAGTTTGCGAACCGCTATTGAAACATTATCCGAAAACAACTGCTCGGCCCTGATTGTAATAAACGGTGAGGAATTGGTCGGTATAGTTAC
>CAMYOP010000168.1 GCA_947260045.1 uncultured Desulfobulbaceae bacterium | reverse complement strand
TATTACTCAAGATTTTGGACCTGTTCCCTCAGTTTCTCAACTTCATTTTTCATTTCCACTGTAAGATGGGCAACATTACTATTATTTATTTTGGAAGCAAGCGTATTTACCTCGCGCAGAAACTCCTGTAAAAGAAAGTCTAGGCGCCGACCAACAGCTTCTTCACTTTCCATAAAAGCATGAAACTGGGAAATATGGCTCTGTAACCTCACAAGCTCTTCGGTCACATCACTTTTATCAGCAAGAATAGCAGTCTCCTGGGTAAACCTGGCCTGGTCAATATCCATACCAGCAAGAAGTTTAGAAATTCTTGTTTTCAACTCCGCTTGGCGTTGCTCTAAAATTTCAGGCACTTTTACCCTGACAGCATCAACGCTTGCAGTAAAATTAACCAGACGAGCCGTGAGCTCATGCTTAAGTGATTCTCCTTCCTGCTCACGCATTGCGTTGCAGGCCACAAAAGCAGAGATCGTGACTGCTTCAATATCTTTCCAATCTTCATCAAGATCTGGACTCTGTTCCTGCTGGCGAATAATATCACGCATATTGAGCATATCGGCTAGCGTAATGGATCCATCTATTTTCAATTCATCACGGACCTGATTCAAACAGCTATAATATTGAGATGCCAGTTCTGAGTTCACCTGTAACACAGGACCACTTTTACTTGAGTCTGTTTGTTGGATATTAACTTCCACCCGACCCCGATCTATATAAGTAGCGACTATTTTGCGCACTCGATCTTCAAGTCCCACATATGGCCTCGGCAAGGTTATTCGCAGATCAAGAAAACGGTGGTTGACACTGCGCACTTCTGCAACCCAGTTGCCACTACTGGTAACTAATTCGCCTCTTCCAAAGCCTGTCATACTTCTTGGCCGCATATTATCTCTCTCCAACACAATTCTCTTTATTCAAGGAATTGCAATAATTCTTCTGTTGTCACTGCTGCTGTTCCAACTTTACCCACAACAATTGATGCAGCAAAATTTGCAATAGTTGCAGCATCAGTAAGGGAACAGCCTGATGCAAGGCCCAGGGCAAGGGTGGCGACAACAGTGTCACCAGCACCTGTGACATCATAGACCTCTTTGGCCATGGCAGGAATTGTAATCAGCTCATCATCCTTGCCCAGCAAGGCCATACCAGCCTCACCTAGAGTGATAAGTACATTTTCACAATCAATTTCATCACGTATCTGTCGAGCAGCAATTCGTATCCCATTTTTATCATTCCCTATATCCAGCCCACTTATCTGTTCAGCTTCATGATGGTTGGGTGTAATGACAGTGGCACCGACAAAATGATGCAAATTAGATGGTTTCGGGTCAACTATAAGTGGTAATAATCGACCATCAGTGTCTTGGATGTGGAGACGAAGCTGGTGCAGATGCCGCATGACAGGCTCACAAACAACACCTTTTGCATAATCAGAGACTATGATTCCATTAAATTCATGGAGATGATTCTCAAGGTATGCAAGCAAATTTTCCATCGATTGCCTGGAAGGAGTTCCTGTTGCCTCGCGGTCAAAGCGAACGACCTGTTGCCCCTGCGCCACTACCCGGGTTTTAACAGTTGTAGGCCTTTGCCCACGCATCAGGCCATTTACAGGGGCCTCTAAATCATTCATCAGGTCGACAACCTGCAACCCCATGGTATCATCACCTATAATTCCGCATAAAGAACCTTTACCGCCAAGGGAATATAGATTTCTCAGTACATTTGCACTCCCACCAAGAAGCATCTCCTCATTCTTCACATTAACAACTGGCACAGGTGCTTCAGGCGAAATCCTGGAAACAGATCCCCAAATAAAATGATCGACAATAACATCACCGATCACTAGAATACGGGCATTGCAGAATTCACTAACCATTTGACTCAGGGAAAACGGGGTCATATCTGATCTAACTCAAAAAATCGGTCAGAAAGACGTTCTGCGGCAAAAACAAGGGACTCCAGATCAAGAAAATCCAGAACATTTTGATCAAAAAGAATTTTCACTTTTGCTTCAAATCCATCTTCGGGCTCTTCATCCCAAAAAAGCAATAATAATGGAACTCGTGGAAGTACTGGTATCAGAAGGGCCACGGTAGCACTATGATTATCGCTTTCATCCTTTCCACCAATATCTTGACCAAAACTCTGTAAAACATCAGGACGCCCACAAAATCGCTCGGCAATCCTTTGTTCACAGTAGGTGGCGAGGGTCCGTACTTTAGAAATAGAATTCGGCAGACTTTCCATGCCTATCCATGGGCCTTCAGGAATTTTGCCACCAGCAAAGGCAACATAATTATAAAGAAGTATCTGGTCACGGGGATCGACTAAGGGTTCACCTTCCATGGATACAGCTTTTTTGCCAACCATTGCCTGGCGACCGATATAGGAATAGAAAAGCTGATCAGGTTCTGCTAGAGACCATTTGGCACCAATATTTTCTGCAATTACGGCCAGGTCAGCATCCTGAATCTTTGACTTCAAATGCTCTATCAGAACGAGATCTCTTTGCTCCTGGCCCTGATCAACCCTCTCTAAACCTGCCTTTGCATCGACCTTTTGCCCGCTTAACTCAGGCGGTAAATTCGCCAAATCTAAATACGGGCATAAAGTCGGATCCACACCACCATTGATCACCGCAACTGAAAAAGCAAGACAGGTCGGGTGTCCACATTCCCCGCAGTTGGTCTTTGGAGTATAGGCTAAAAAGTCAAATGGCTTCATGCAGGTGAAACTATTTTTTCCCTGAGTCCAAGGCCTTGATTACATCATCGGTTATTTCAACGCTCTTATCACTATACAGAACACTTGAACGGGGAATAACGACTGCATGTCCCTTCGCCTTGGCAACATCTGCCACAACCTGCTCAAGAACCTTCAAAAGGGGGCCAAGTTGTTGTTCACGCAGTTGTTTCATTTCAAGGTTCGCATCTTCCTGTTTTACTCTCAGGTCACGTCTTTTTTTCTGAAACTCGATAGCTTTTTCCTGCTTTATTTCATCACTCCAGGCAGAACTCTTTTTCTCGATATCTTTCTGCATGGCCAGCAGTTTTTCTTCATCTTGTTTAAATGTTTTCTGAAGTTCCTGAAGCTTTTTCTCCATCTCTTTCTGAGCCTTGACACCAGCTTTAGACTTGGCGAGCACTTGCTGCATATTTAAGATGGCAACAGAAGTTGAAGCAGCCTGAACAGAGCCAAGGCAAAACAGAAACATTACAAAAAAGCTAATTGCACTCAGTATAACTTTGTCTTTTATTAGTGTTTTCAAAAGTATCTCCTTTTATCATTTCGATATTTATTGAGATTCCCAAATTATTAAGAATCAAGATATGACATCTCTTTTACTTGCTGTTAAAAAAAAAATTACTACTATTCATTCCCAATTACAGATCCTCTCCTTATCAAGTGAGAATATACCATGTTAGAGTAATGAACCGAAAAAGAAAAATAAAGAGAGTCAGCAATACCTACTTACTCCCTTTATTGTTGTGTTTAATCAGGTTTTCAAACGATACCATTTTCCGGAATACTCACACAGTCCGAAATGGTAATAAATAAGAACAGCTGGCAAATTACTTTCCCAGCCTGGTGAATAAACCGGGAAGAATGAATCTCCCCGGTTATGTATCTAGCGATTTACTTAACAATCACGAAATCATCGCGCCTGTTTTGAGACCATGATAATTCATCATGTCCATGAAGGAGTAACTTCTCTTCACCCCAGCTTACGGTTGAAATCCTTGAGGTGTCAACTCCCAGGGTGACCAGATATTTTTTGGCTGCAAGTGCTCTGCGTTCGCCAAGAGCAAGGTTATACTCACTGGTACCGCGAGGGTCGCAATTCCCTTCAACGCGTATTTCTACATCTGTACTCTCTTTCAAGAAATCCCCATTTTTTTCAATCCGGCTGACCTGGTCACCCCGAATGGTAGAGGAATCGAAATCAAAATACACTGGCAACATAGGACCGGAGGTACGTCCTTCCATAATATTATTTTCAATCGAAGGTTCTGTCTCCAGTGATTCTTCAGGGCCCATCGCTCCAGTTTCACCAGCGGCCATATCAGCCTGTCCATCAATTTTCTTCTGTCCACAACCGCCAAGCAGCATTGCTAAGAACATTGTCATAACAACGACCAGAAATAACGACTTATGTTGTCGCATCTTATCCTCCACCAGAGAAATAAAAGGTTTAAGTAACATCTATATTTTAGTTGTGATTCTTCAATGCAGAAAATGTTCCTCTTAAAGGAGGAAACATATGTGATCAAAGCCTTTTCTTAATTGTAGTTGCCCACAAGTGAGTTTGACAAAAATCTTGATCAGCATTGTATTGATTTGACTCAATGCATAGTATGCACTCGAAACGCAAATAATACTACTAAAAACAAGGAGGAATTCAACATTTTTTTCTTTCCAAAGGAATTCACTTGCAAAACCATACTGAGAACTCTAGAGTTGATAGACTGTCTTAGTTTACACAGAATCAAACACTGTTTAATTACAACCTAATTTCAGATATAAACATTACATAACACCTGGCAAATTGTATACAGCCATATATTTATAATGAGCTTCAACGTGATAAAAAAAGTAGATTCAAAAGATCCAGCTACCCTTCTATGTCAGAATGATTTTGGTACATACTTTGGTATTTCACAGGATATTTTCAATACTGTCTGGCAGCGCTTGACAAATCCTAACAATAATTCAGTTTCCTACATCTCCATGGAAATTGGAGCTGACCCCGATGTATTTGATCCTCTCCAAGATCATCTGATCACTCATAATATTACAAAATCTAAAGATCCCATTCTGCAGGATTTTATCAAGAAAAGCCTCAATGGTCCCAGGAAAATACCTAATTATAGTGGTGGCTTAGGCGTCCTAGCTGGAGACACTCTAAAAAGTTATGCTGACATGCATATTCCGGTTTCCGCAGTCAGTCTTCTCTACCGGGGAGGTTATTTTTCACAAATAGTGGATTCTCAAGTCGGTCAAATTGATCAAGCAACCAGCTGGAGCCCAGAAAACACCCCTACCCTTTACCAACTCCATGAACCAGGCCACCCTGAAAAGCCACTTGAAATAATCGTCCCGTTTCACAACGAATACGACCAGCCAACCAGAGCCCGTGCCCAGGTCTGGATGAAAATGGAAATCAGTGAAGAACTTGATTATTTTGTCCCTGAATTTCTATTGGACTACTGTGTAGAAGGATCCCCGCGATGGATTCAGGAAGCAGCACAACGGCTTTATAATGCCAAATCTCCAATCATGAAGGCTAACCAGAGACGTATGCTGGGATCTGGCATAATTCCCCTCATGGAAAAACTTGGCCTGAGTGCAAATACCATACACTTAAACGAACAACATGGTGTAACCGTTACCCTTCATCTTCTCCTAAAAGAGATTAAAGATAGACTCGGAAAAGGGTTTCACGAAAAGATCACCGATCGGGACATTATTGATGCTGTCGAACAAGTCTCAAAAAGAATAGTTTACACTATCCATACTCCTGTTAAAGCAGGACATGATCGTTTTGCAAGATCGCTGTATTCAGGAATCAGTCATCAAACTTGCCAGCATATACTTGACCTTTTCGCCCATGATGAAGATACTCCACACGATTATAATTTTACTGCTCTTGCAATGCGTGTGAACAGATCAATCAATAGCGTCAGTCGCCTGCATCGTGATGTGACGAGAAAACAATTCCCTGAGTTCGGAAATAAAATCACTGCTATCACAAATGGAGTACACCATATGACCTGGATCAGTAAAGATCGGGCAAAGGTGTTTGACTCCGTTGACTCACTTTCAGGCTGGCGTGATGATCCTGGAGTTTTTGCCAGCTCAGAGCTGATGGAGAATAAAACCTTCCGTACAGACCTGTCTTCTTGCTGGAACCGGGACAATCGCATTTTAATTAACTATATCAATGGCATGCTCGTCAAACACCGAAAACAGATGACTGAAACATGGATTGATCCTCCTAACTACCTCTCTCATCTTTCAGAGGAACCAGGGCTCAAACCAGGTGTTTTTACCATCGGCTTTGCAAGACGTTTTTCCACCTATAAAAGAGCAGATCTCATTTTTGATGACATACCAGCACTCGCCAAAATTCTTGTCAAAGGTGGCTGGCCAATTAACTTTGTTTTTGCCGGAAAAGCCCATCCTGCAGATGAACCTGGCAAATCCGTGTTAAAATTAATTCTTGACAACCAGGAAGAACTTTACAAGTTAAGTAAAGGACTTGCCAAGTTGATTTTTATTCCTGGCTATGACATGAACATTGCAAAAATGATGGTTTCTGGAGTTCACTCCT
>CAMYOP010000167.1:3496-9866 GCA_947260045.1 uncultured Desulfobulbaceae bacterium | reverse complement strand
CTGATGCTAAAAAGATAGATGTCGCCTTCATTTTACTCCATGGCATCCATGGCGAAGACGGGACAGTACAAGGTTTGCTTGAGCTCCTGCATATTCCCTATCAGGGAGGCGGAGTCCTTGGCAGCGCCTTGGCAATGGATAAAAATCTGGCCAAAACCCTCTATAAACTCCACGGGCTCCCTGTGGCCAACTGGGAGATGGCAGAGGCAGAAGATGTAAAAAACCCCTCTCGTTTACTGCAAAAATTGAAACTCCCCCTTGTGATCAAACCAGTAAAACAAGGCTCTTCTATCGGCATGTCCATAGTAAAACAGAAAGAAGACTTACAGCCTGCTCTGGAACTGGCATTCAGGCACGATAATGAAGTAATGGTGGAAGAGTTTCTCTCCGGCAGAGAAATAACGGTTGGCGTAATTGGCAACAAGAAGCTCAGCGCCCTGCCCCTAGTTGAAATACTACCAGACGAGCAATACGAATTTTTCAACTATGAGGCAAAGTACACACCTGGTGCGACCAAAGAAGTGTGTCCCGCTCAAGTTGACAAGCACCTTTGGCAGCAAGCCCAGGAATATGGTCTAAAGGCCCATAAAGCGCTTCAATTGAGAGGATATAGCCGGACAGACATGATAATACGTGACGATGTGATCTACCTTCTTGAAACCAATACAATCCCAGGCATGACGCCAACAAGCCTTCTTCCACAGGCCGCCGCCGAGTACGGCCTGAGCTTCCCGGCCTTGCTGGACAGGCTCATTGAACTTGCCCTGGAGGGAAAAAAATTACAGGGAGAGATCTCTTAAAAAGAAATTTTCTCCCCAGTGAATCAGTAGGTTTAAGCGCCAAATCGATTTTCAAAATATGGTTTGAGCACAGCTGGTAGAGCAATGGAACCATCTTCCTGCTGATAATTTTCCAAAATGGCAAGCAGAGTCCGTCCTACTGCCAGCCCACTTCCATTAAGAGTATGGACCAGCTTACTTTTCTTCTGGCCAGCGGGCCGGTAACGAATACCTGTTCGACGGGCCTGAAAATCAAGAAAATTTGAACAGGACGAGATTTCACGATAGGTGTTCTGACCTGGCAACCACACTTCTATATCATAGGTCTTGGTCGCGGAAAAGCCCAGATCACCACTGCAAAGCGTCACGACACGGTACGGTAGCTCTAACAACTGCAAGACCTCTTCGGCATTTTGCAGCAGTAACTCAAGTTCATTATCTGAGTTCTCTGGTGTTGTAAATTTCACCAGCTCCACTTTGTCAAACTGATGCTGGCGAACAAGCCCCCTGGTATCTTTGCCATATGATCCTGCCTCAGACCGAAAACAAGGCGTATAAGCCGTGTATTTAATCGGCAAATCTTCTTCTGCCAGCGTTTCATCACTGTGAATATTGGTTACAGGAACCTCTGCAGTGGGAATAAGCCATAGGTCCCAATCCTTAATCCGGAAGAGATCATCAGCAAATTTTGGCAGCTGCCCTGTTCCTGTCATGGTTTTCGAGTTCACCATAAAAGGAGGAAGGACTTCGGTATAACCGTTCCTCTGGGTATGAAGATCAAGCATAAAATTAATAAGTGCCCTCTCCAGCCTGGAGCCAAAACCCTTCAGCAGGGCAAATCTGGCACCAGCAAGTTTTGCAGATGTCTCAAAATCAAGGATATCGAGCTGCTCCCCTAATTCCCAGTGGGTTTTAGGAGCAAAAGTGAACTGGGGAACTGTTCCCCATTTCCGGATTTCTATATTATCACTATCATCATTGCCCTTTGGCACAGAATCATGACAAATATTGGGGATAGACATGACAATCTCCTGGAGCTCGTCCTGCACTTTCGCCAAATCATCATCCAATCCCTTTATCCTGGCAGAGACTTCTCGCATCTCAACTATAAGTGGTTCAGCCTCCTCATGCTTTCCATCCTTTTTTAAAGTAGCTATTTCTTTTGAAGCCGAGTTTCTTTTGCCTTTCAACAACTCAACTTCGGCAAGCAAAGCAAGTCGTTTTTCATCGACACCCTGAAAACTATCAACAAGGTCCGGGCCAAGGCCACGGTGAATAGTTTTCTCTCGTACAAGCTCCAAATTTTCCCGGATAAAACGTAATTCTAGCATGATATTCTTTTGTTTTATTTAATGTGTGTTGTTTTATAAAATACTGTTATTTTAATAAAAATACGAATTCCAACAGAAAAAAAATGCATTTCTCATATCTTTCTCCTGCCATAGCACCGGCCCTGAAAAAGAGAGTAAAAATGCTGCATATGGATAATATGTGATTTGTCTATCATGGTGGCCAAAGGAAAGCAACTTCTAATCAATTGCTTTTCGTTTCGCCTTTTGCTACTAATTGCCAATAAATAACAAACGCACATCCACTGTCTACAGTTCGGTTTAAATCACTTTGGAAATACATAACAACATTGTTCTGTTCATTAGCGAGCTACGCAAACATCTAAGAGCTCTTGGCTTTAGCATCATAGGCTTGACGATTCTTCTATTTTTTCTGTCAGGCGGCCTTGTTTTCTTTTTTCAGGAACACCTGAATGAGACTCTCTACTTTTTTTCTGTTGCCGGCCCATTTCTGTCCCATGTCAAAGTCGCTTTTTTTGGGGCAATCTATCTCCTCATGCCCTGGATTATGTTTGTTCTATGGAAAAGTCTGGGACGTCCGTTTAAAGTAACAGGAAAAAGACTTTTCTGGTTTGTCTTTGCAACCTGTGCCCTTTTCTATGCAGGCACGCTTTTCTGCTTTACCATCACTTTACCCTTTGGAGTCAAGTTTCTACTTGGTTTCCAATCCGCTGAATTGCAACCTGTTATTTCCATCAGTCGTTTTGTTAACTTTGTCACTATTTTCATCATGGCCTTTGGCCTTATATTTGAGCTGCCCGTATTTATGATTTTCTCTGCCACTGTGGGAGTCCCTCGCAGTGTTTATGAAAAAAACCGGCGCTATGCCATCTTGATCATTGCAATTCTATCTGCCCTTTTGACACCAACGCCTGATGTAGTCAATATGGCGCTCATGGGCGGACCCTTATGCATCCTTTACGAGGCAGGCATCCTGGTCATTCGACTTCTCGACCTAGATGATGCCAGCACGAGCAAAGCTTGAGACCAAACCAAAATCCCAATGGAAGATAAACCTGCAGACAATAAGCATCACCACTGGGGACAGTTCATTATTTTTCTGTGTTCACTTTTTTTATACTGCCAGGCCTCTTTTGCTAGCGTCTACTACGTCGACGCAAGCAGGGGCCTAGACCTCAACGAGGGAACGCAAAAAAAACCCTGGAAAAGCATTCAAAAAATCAATTCACAAACTTTTCTGCCAGGTGACAGCATACTTTTTAAAAGAGGGGAAATTTGGAATGAGATGCTTATTATCCCCTCATCTGGTGAACCTGGGAAGCCTATAGTATTTGGCGCCTATGGCCAAGGCGAACCTCCACTGATTGATGGCTCTGTCTCCCTGCAAGATAACTGGCTCACCATGGGCAATAATGTCTATTCTCGCCCATGGAAAAAAAAACCAGGGGTCCTCTTTTTCAAAAACCGACCGTATCCAGCTATCCTTACTCTGACGCTTTCCCCTCAAGTCAAAAACGTTCCCCAGGCAGGTGCGATCATCCTGCAAGTCAAACCAGGAAGCCCTTATACAAATGGCTGGGTGGTTGGCTCTGATCCATCATCAAAAAGGATTTCTCTCATCACCTCTTTTGAAGAAAAATGGGACACCTCCCGCCCATTACTTATCCGTCAGTTGAATGCTGTCTCCCAAAAAGAAGAAAAATGGCCCAAGATGCTCCCGCCAGCTGAGGTCTCACCAAAATTATCGAGCTTAACCAGGCCAGGATACTGGAACTGGCACGATGGAACCCTCTCCCTGCATTCAGATATCCATCCTGCCCAGGCCAATGTGCGCTGCAGTCAGCTCAATTACGGGATTCACACAAACAGCAAGCAGCATATTACTGTGCGAGATCTGGCTATACGTGGGACAAACAAGGCAGGTGTCCTGGTCGGTGGTACAAACCATGCTCTGATTGAAAACATTCAGGTTTTTGGCACAGGATCACAGCAGCCCCGTTCTGCCATTATTCTCAAAAACTCAAACCACAACAGGGTAACAAACAACAAAATTGAATCTGTTATAGGTATAGGCATTGCCATTTATGCAGACCGCACATCTTCAAGCAATAATACTGTTTCTCATAATCAAATTATAAAAACAGGAGGCTCTGGTATTCTGCTTGGAGGAGAACATGAGTTTCGGATAAACAACAATCTGGTGGCAGATAACACGGTAGAATATGCCAACCGACTCCATTACGACAGTGCTGGCATTTACACTTATTTCTGCGGAGAAGGAAATAAAATCATAGGTAATACTGTAATAAACGGTGGTTCCGAAACCCTGAAGAGCTCTGGAATAATGCTCGATACCAAGTCAGGACCTATTTTGGTTGAGGGTAACCATATTGAAAACAACTCACATGGCGGAATAGTCGTTACGGGGAAAGGGCACGATATAAAAAACAATACTCTTATCCGGAACAGTTCTCCACAATGGAACGATGCTGAATTTATGTTTTTTACTGTAAATGAAGGTGCAGCCAACTGTATAGTTAAAGATAATACCCTAAGGGCTGATGAAGACAAAAATTTTGTTAAAATGAGCAAAGGCAACACTAAAGGACATCAATTCAATAACAATAAATATCAGGGAGGTTCACCATCTCCATTTTACTGGAAAGAAACCTGGCTGACTTTTAAGGACTGGCAAAGGAAATCAACACTTGATAAACAATCAACGTATAATATCAATCAATAATGGAATGTTTATCAATAACTTGTAAAAATTAAATTTCGGCCAATCAACTGACTTAAAACAATCCCCTTGCTTATAACTATGCACAATTCTACTAAATTTACCCCTGCCCCAAATATAGCTTTTTTACCGTTTAATGATACCGGAGTATTATTTGCAACTGGAACAAGAAAAATTTGGGTATTGAACACCACTGCCGCTATTGCCTGGTGTCTCTTAGAAGAAGGAGAAAACTTTGGCCAAATCCTTAATTTTTTCTCAAAAAATTTTCGAGCAAACACCCTCACACACGAAACGGATATAAATACCATAATAAATAATTTTGAAACTGAAGGACTTCTTGGACCTGGGCTTATTGTAGATCGTAAGCCAGAAACACTTGACATAAAAGCCAGAGAGACCACTTTAGACAATAAAAACATACAATTTGTCTGGCAAAAAACCTTTGAATTGCCAGAGATTTTATTCAGAGTCTCGGCAGTCAGTCTCTCACTTGGAAGAGAAATCGAAAAGTCCCTCGTCAATATTATCAGTAAGGATAAAGACTCACAACCTGCAGCCACAATATCAATCCTGCCAAACGAAAATCAAAAAAACAAATTTGACATATACACTAACCACGAATTATACCATTCGGCCCTACCATTCAAATCAACCTTACCGGTTTTAATGAATCTGATCTATATGATTTCATCTAGAAGAATAAAAGATAAGCTTTTGTTTCATGCAGCAGCAATATGTAAAGATAAACAAGTAGTTATAATGCCTGGCGACTCTGGAAAAGGCAAAACCACCATGACCGCTGCATTGCTGACAAAAGGATTCCGATATCTGTCAGATGAGATTGCTCTTATCAATCCAAACACATCCAAAGTCTATCCCTTCCCTCTTCCCTTAAGTATTAAATCAGGATCTCTACCCATTTTAAAAAAATACTATCCAGATATATCCGACTATCAGATATTTCAAAGATTAGACAAAAAACAAGTCCGCTATTATCCAATAGCAGAAAAAAATATTATACCCCTCCATCAAGGTTATCCTCTAAAGGGTATAATATTTATGAACTTTGACAAAAACGCAAAAACTGCTCTGGCAGAGCTAGACAACCTTAATGCGCTTAAATTACTAGTAAAAACATGCTCATCAAACAGACCACTAGGGGTGCAAGATGTGGAAGGACTCCTCAAATTGATAACCAGAACACAATGCCATAGCTTCACATTCTCTGAAATAGAGGAGTCAACAAAACTCCTTGAACATATTTAACTGTTGACACAATATTCTTTTAATGATCTTTACAAGATACTATTTTAGTGATAGTTTTAGACTATACACTAAAAAAAGAAAATTCACATTGCTGCACTTTCCGGAAAAGCGAATTATATTTCCGGAAAGTGCTATTAAGTTGCAGGTCGGGACCCAAGGGCACCAAGGGAACACCTTGAAATTATAAAAAAAATAATTTCCCGCAAGGCGGTATATTATTTGCATGTTCCCTAAGTTAAACATTTCTGTGGTGAAAAAATAAAAAGAAGGGT
>CAMYOP010000167.1:0-3440 GCA_947260045.1 uncultured Desulfobulbaceae bacterium | reverse complement strand
AAACAACGCCAATGCTTATACAATAAATGACCAGGGCCTTGTAAATGGAATATATTCACATGATGGTTCCGTATGGGGACAGTGGGACTATATAGGAGACTGGCCAAATCCCGACACATCAAACATGAATGCCTACGGAATGGACATAGCGGTAACTTCAGCTAAGACAATGGACTTTAAAGTATATACTAACTTTGACGGCGCTCAAGATACAACGGGTACCTCAGGACGTTATTTTCACTTAGCTGATATTGCCTTAGACTTTGACGGCACCCCTGATTTTGAAGCAGCAATAGTGTTTAGAAATGGCTTTACAGGTGGAACAGGCGCAAATGGCGGATATACTGGCTTGGCAGATGGAATATATGGTGGTGTGAACTGGCTCACCTCTTTTGATATTAACAATGGAGTTACCCCAAGCTATGCATATGGTGGTACCGATGCAAATGGAGATGCGATACCTGTCGCCATCACCAGTGGAGCTTCAATTGGTACAATCTCCACCCCAACTAAAAGTGCATGGACTAACGATGATGGCGGCTTCGGCAATATCTATTCCTTTACGGTAACATTGGATTCGAATATAACTCGACCGTTTAATGTCCTCTTTGGAAATGCAACCTGTGGTAACGATGTATTAGCCGGGACAGTTCCCACGCCAGAGCCAGGCACCATGATTCTACTTGGAACTGGACTTGCGGGCTTAATAGGATTTAGAAGAAAAAAGAAATAACGAGCTCCCAATCCATATTACAAACGAACCAATACAGCTAAAAATACCAAATGTTATCAGAATCAAGGATCAAACTATGAGCGACGACAGGAAAGAAAGCCTTACGAAAAACAGTAATGTACACTCTCAGGAACGCCGTGATTTTCTCAAAAAGAGCATCTACGCAGCTTATGCAACTCCCGTCCTTATGTCATTGACAGTGGAAGCGCAGGCTGGCGGCAACTATCCACCACCGCCACCGCCACCGCCACCGCCACCGCCGGGAACCCCATAAAAGAAGAAAACCACCTCCTGCATAATTAAACAAATAGTTCATAAGCTTAGGGGCTAGGCCAGAGAGGAACTCTTTAACGGATTCCACTCTACGTCAGGCTCCTTATTTTTTTATGAGGAGATATAAGGCAAGTCCAATCAGCACACAGGCAAATATCTTTTTAAAATTGCCAGTGGATACGTGCGTTAATAATCGCGCACCAACCTGTGCACCCAGAATCCCGCCTAGCCCCAACATAAAACCTGTTTTATAATCCACATTGGCAAGTTTTCCGTGGGCAAAAAGAGCAGACATTGAAATTATAAAAATTGCTAGAAATGATGTCCCCACAGCCTTTTGAGCCGAATACCCAAGCAACAGCATAAGGGGAATCATTAAGAATCCCCCTCCCAAGCCAGTAAAGGACGCCCCAACTCCAACCAATACACCCATCGCAAGCAAACCAATATAAGACATGAGCTGACCCAGGAATTTTATTTTTCCAGGAAGATAAGCGCGATCCTTGAAAGAGCGCTGTACTGTAAGCAGTTTAACAAACTATAGCTTTGTTAAACATATCAAGCAACTAAAGCACTATCTTGATAAGCACAAACCCACCGATCAAAAGGACCATAAAAGCAATTGATAAAATATTAAAATAACGCTTGATAAAGTGCTGCACTGGCGCTCCAAATTTATAAATAAGAGCAGCTACCAGAAAAAACCTGGCCGAACGAGAGAGCAGGGAAACCAAGATAAAGGTGGTAAAATTTATCTTAAAGGCACCGGCAGTGATGGTGAAAAGTTTATATGGAAGGGGAGTAAAGCCTGCTACCCCTACTGCCCAGGCATCGTACTTGCGGTACATCTCCTGCACAACTTCATATTTATCATGCAGTCCATACCAGTCCAAGATGTGCTGGCCCAGGGTATCCATGAAACCAAGACCGAGTCCATACCCCAGTGCTCCACCAAGAACCGAACCTACAGCGCAAATTGCAGCATACTTAAATGATTTAGTCGGAATGCTTATGCAAAGAGCAATGAGAAATACATCGGGCGGTATCGGGAAAAAGGAGGACTCTGCAAATGCGATAAAAAAGAGTGCCCATACCCCTGCAGGAGTAACAATCCACTCCATGCAGCGAATATATATCCGCTGCAGCAGAGAATAATGAGCGTCATTGTCCGTTGCCTCAATTTCTCCAGCCATGGGCTCCAATCAGGTTCACAAAACGAACCTGCTCAATTGTGGTGTGCTTGACATTGCCACCATTTTTTTCAATAACCTGCAGTTCCTGGACAAATTGATCTCCCACGGGAATAACAAGCCTGCCGTTTTCACTGAGTTGATCAATCAAGGGTTCGGGAACTTTTGGGCCTCCGGCGGTCACCAAAATACCATCAAAAGGAGCTTCAGCAAGCCAGCCTTCAGTTCCATCATCGATACGTGAAACAATATTATGGTAATGAAGCTTGTCGAAGGTTTTGCGGGCACGCACAAGAAGGGAGTCAATGCGTTCAATGGTATAGACTCTTTCACAAATCTGTGAGAGTACAGCTGCCTGGTATCCTGAGCCGGTTCCAATTTCTAAAACACGTTCTGCCCCAGTCAGCTGAAGCACCTGGGTCATAAGGGCAACAATATAGGGCTGGGAAATGGTCTGTCCTGCACCAATAGGGAGCGGATAGTCACCATAGGCCTGCATCTGCATGGCATCTTCCACAAACAGATGTCGAGGTACAGCCCGCATGGCAGCCAAAGTGGCACTATGGTGTATGCCCCGAGGAAGCAATTGTTCCTCTACCATTCGCTCACGCTTTATGTCATAGGGCGAAGGGGAGGTCACTTCACCTCATCCTTAGTCAAATCCTCTGATCGTTCTACGTCTGCGTCATCAAAAGCTCTAAAATCGCACTCAGTGACAATATCACCAGTGATAGTGACCACAACCATCTCAAACCCCTGTGCATCAACCACAGAGCGAATAACAGGTGTTCGCCGCAAAACATCTCGCTGGTCTTCATAATAAACGTATTCATCGACTCCTGGCCCAACACTTCGCTGACTATCGGGCTCACCGAGATAGAGGATGACATCTTCTCGGGATGTTTTACCAGGAGTAATCATACTTGCATCCGAGGCAAGATGACGCACTCGTTTATCGGAACAGGCGCCGACAAAAAAAAGCAGCAGACAACAAATCAAACCAACACGGCGCATCACACTCTCCCCTAAAGGATTTATTACCGCACTGACAAAGACCAAACAGGACACACTCAGCATATTCCTGTCCAAGACCTTTATAAATAGAGATATATTAAGGTTCCTATATCGTGAACCTCCTTTTTTTTCAAGGCAATTGACAGCGCATCAGACTGATACGCAGTCAATTCTCTCTATTTAGAGGCTTTCTTTAGATGTTTCCAGCCATTTTCTCAAGAATTCGATAA
>CAMYOP010000166.1:1212-7642 GCA_947260045.1 uncultured Desulfobulbaceae bacterium | reverse complement strand
TGGAAATGATGATCGAGATTATCATCGACCAGGCAAAGGTCCCTGTGGTTGTTGATGCAGGACTCGGTGCACCATCCCATGCCGCCCAGGCAATGGAAATGGGTGCGGATGCGGTCCTGGTAAATACAGCTATTGCTGTAGCAGGAGATCCTGTCCGAATGGCAAATGCCTTTAAAACTGCAGTTGAAGCGGGAAGAGAGGCTTTTGAAGCGGGGCTTGGTAGGAAATCTATGGCAGCATCTGCATCTTCACCAGAAACAGGCCACATAAGTGCTGACCTTGATTTTATTGTAGACTAATGTTTCAGACAGAAGATTTCTCCACCTTACAAAAGTGGATACATAATGCAGATAGTGCTGACGTCCTAGCTGCTCTCAATAAAGATCATTTAAATATTTATGACCTTGCTGCCCTGCTTTCACCTGCTGCCGAGTTACATCTTCCTAAGCTAGCCAGTAGATCAAGGGACATAACAGCCCAACGTTTTGGCCGTACTACCCAAATCTATGCCCCACTCTATCTCTCTAATTATTGTGTGAATCGCTGCGCATATTGTGGCTTTTCTGCAGGAAACACCATTCCACGCAAAGTACTCTCAATGGAAGAGGTTGAAAAAGAGGCAAGTATCCTGATAGATCGGGGCTTTGCCCACCTTCTCCTGGTGACAGGCGAGGCTCCTCAAAAAGCGGATGTTACCTATCTGGAGAATGTTGCCAGACGGTTGAAAAGTAAACTTGCAGCACTTTCAATTGAAGTACAACCTCTTGAAACCGCTGATTATGCCACCCTCTTCAAAGCAGGAATCACAAGCGTTGCCATCTACCAGGAAACCTACGATAGAACAATCTATGACCAGGTCCATCTTGCTGGTAAAAAATGCGACTATGACTATCGCCTTGCAACGCCTGCCAGAGCTGCTGCTGCTGGCATGCGGGAAGTTGGTATCGGAGCACTGCTTGGGCTTTCAGACTGGAGAGCGGAAGGCCTGGCCCTGGGTCTTCATCTGGCATGGTTGCGGAAACATTACTGGCGCACAAACTTTACCGTCAGCTTTCCCAGGCTACGCCCTGCTGCTGGCGAGTTTGAACCACTTGTGCAAGTCAGCGAAAAAAACCTCAGCCAACTTCTTTTCGGCCTGCGCCTGTTTGACCATGATGTCGGACTGATTCTGTCCACCCGCGAAGAAGCCAGATTCAGAGACGGCATGCTCGGTCTTGGACCAACACGCTACTCAGCAGGATCCTGCACGGCACCGGGTGGTTATTCAGATGGAGACGTAGAAGGTGAACAATTCAGTGTTGGCGACCACCGGAGTATTACAGAAGTCAATCAGGCTATTCGCAACAAAGGTTTTGATCCTGTCATAAAGGATTGGGATAAAGAATTTCAAATCTGAGCTAAAAAAAGAAGAGCCGACCGGCTTGAGTTGATAATAAATGCTACAATGGCTTATGTTCATCGGATTGGCCAGTAGTATAATAGAAAGTGAATAAATACGGTCAATTGTCGATTCCAATTGGCCAACTGGTTAGAGTGCACTCCAAACAGCTAAACCAATTCACCGCGAATCTTCTCGCTAGCCATCCTGTTAACTCATCATCTCCAACATAGCCTTGACCACATTTTCAGCGCCGATTGCAATTTGGTCCACCCGCGCATCAAGCATATAGCATGGGGTTGTTATAATTTTATTTTGCGTATCGATAACCACTTCACCATGGTCGGTATTGAAATGACGAGCTCCCATTGTGACAAGTTTTTTTGCGGTGTTAGCGTCATTGCCAATGGTAAGATCTACATTTCCTAAAATTTTTGCGAGTAACAAAGGAGCAATACAGAGTGCGCCTATTGGTTTTTGCAATAATGCCATTGAACGTATTGCGGTAGCCACATCTTCTAGAACGGTCCACCCAGACCCCTCAAAAGCATAGGTGGAAAGATTTTTAGCAGCACCAAGGCCTCCAGGAATGACCAGACCGTCGAATTCCACTGCTTGAAACTTTTGGAGATCTCTAATTTTTCCCCTGGCAATACGAGCCGATTCAATCAGCACGTTTCGCTTTTCAACCATTTCTTCACCAGTCAAATGATTGAGCACATGATGTTGGATCATATCAGGGGCAAAACACTGATAATCAGCTCCATGCTTATGGATGGCCAGAAGTGTTAGTGTGGATTCATGAATTTCTGCACCATCACGATTCCCACAACCAGAAAGAATTACTGCAATTTTTTTCCCTGTCATCTCTTACACCTGAAGTGAATACACTTCCTGCAAGTGTCGATATTGTTCTGCATAATCTAGTCCATAGCCAACAAGAAAACCTATATCAACAACAAATCCTTTATAATCCACTGATACTTTTTTCACGCGTCTCTCATGTTTATCAATAAAAGCGCAGACTCGAACGGAAGCAGCCTGTTTCTCCAAAAAATGCTGCTGCAGCCAATGAAGCGTTGTACCGGTGTCTACAATATCCTCAACTAGAAGCACATCGACGTCAGTCATGTCAAGCTCCACATCCTTACTTACACGGATAACACCTGAACTTTTATCAGACTCCCCATAACTGGCAACTCTGACAAAATCAATTTGGTGAGGAATTGAAATGGATCGCACAAGATCTGCCAGAAAGACAAAGGCACCATTGAGCACTCCCACAATTACAAGCTTTTTCCCCTGATAATCTTTTGATATGATTTTACCCAGTTGGCCGACCCTGGAATGTATCTCTTCTTTGCTGATTACCAACTCACGTTCTGTCATAATTATTGATTACTCATTTTTCCAGGTAGCTAGCAGTTTTTCTGCATCTTCTTTTTCGACAAATTCAGCTTCATAACCAAGGGCTTCCTCCAGCTCCTTTATTGCCTGTTCTTTTTTTCCTTCACCATATAAAGCTAAGGCTAAATGATACCTGAAAACAGGAATTTCCGGAGCCTTTTCTATGCAACGTGAAAATTCAGCCCGTGCGAGATCATATGAACCTCTTTTATAATGAACCCAGCCAAGGGTATCTATAATATGAACAATATCAGGTAGACTATCATTTGCAATCATGGCAAGCCGAAGAGCCTCGCCAAGGTCTGACTCAGCTTCCTCGGCAATCATCCAGGCAAGATTATTTGCTGCGGGAGCAAAATCAGGCTTAATTTCTAAGACCTTTTGGTAACTTTCTTTTGCTTTCGTCAACTTTCCTGTCTGCTCATATATGGTACCAAGATCCATAAGAGTCCCATACGCCTCGGGGTTTTGACTAATAAGCTTAGTATATTGAGCAATTGCCAAGTCAGCCTTATTGGTTTTCCGGAAAATTGCAGCACTGATGGCATATGGTCTTGGATCATCTGGAGCAACTTCACGAGCCTTGCTCAGAACTTCCAGGGCTTTGTCCGGATTATTCTCGGACAAATAAATATTGGCAAGTAAAACATATAAACCGCCACTCTCAGGCGCTTTAGTAATTTGCTCCTCTACCCTGGCAATTAAATCCTTGTTCTGTACGCCCTCTGTCTTATCTAATTTCAAAAGAAAAGACAGGGCCTTCTCATTGGCAGGACGCAGCTGTAATATCTTTTCAAACATTTCTCTGGTTTGTGCAAAATTCTTCTGACCCAAATATGTCAAACCTAGATCAGCAAGCACTTCAACATTTTCGGGTGTTTTCGTTAAGATTTCTTCATATATTTTTTGTGCAGCTTTGAAATCTTTTGACAAAAGGGTGCTTTTGGCGAAAATCATTGCTGCCTGAAAATTTCTAGGATCTAGTTTTAATGCAGTGATAGCCTCACTTTTTGCTTCTTCTAGATTTCGTTCCTGCAAAAAATGAAGCCCAAGGAAGGCATGTGATTTAGATACATTCGGATTTGCCTGAATAGCTTCCAGGACTGTGTTTTTTGAAATTTCGGCTTCTCCATTTTTAAAATGGGCATATGATTTCAAAAAAAGCGCATCATGCCACTTGGGATAATCATGAACAAGTCCTGTCAGCATCTCAAGCGCGTCCTTATTATCTCCTTTCTTGACTAAAAATTTTGCTTTTACAAGATTTGCAACCTGGTTCTTTTTGTTTTTGGCCAGAACCTCTTCCATCAACTTTTCAGACTTTTCAAATTGGCTCCAGTCAAAATAAACATTGGCTAAACCTGCTTGTAACGACTCAGGTTTTTTACTCAGGGCTATTGCTTCCAGATAATACTTTTCTGCCATTTCGCGTTTACCTGTTTTATTGTAAAATTCAGCGAGGATGATGTGAAGACTGGCATCATCTGGCTTTATTGCAATTGCCTGTAACCAACTTTTTTCCGCTTCAGCCAAATCATTCTTTTTAATATGAAGAGAGGCTAACAAGAGATGGGGTTGCGGGCTGTCAGGAAAAAGTTCAACCATTTTAGCAATAATCCCTTGGGCCTTATCTAATTCATTTCTAGAAATATAATAGGAAACCAACACTTTGTAGTTGGTTTGGTTTTCACTATTTATTTCCAGAGTTTTCAGGAGAGCCTGCTCAGCCTCTTCTGGTTTACCAACTGCACTGAATATTCGTGCCTTGATTGAATAGAAACGATCTACATCAGGTGAAAGGCTTATGGCTTTATCAATATGTTCCAGCGCCGAATCAAGATTATTATCGGCAAATTCTATATTGGCCATAAGAGCAAGTGCGTCCACATACGATGCATCTTTTTCCAGTACCAGAGCTACGTTTTTTCTGCTTTCAGCGCTATTATTTCCCAGCAGGTAAAATTCAGCAACTTTGACTTTTGCATCCAAGTTTGAAGGGTCAAGTGTGGCTGCTCGCTGTAATTGCTGAAAAGCATTCCTGGCTTCACCATTTTTCAAATGCACAAGGCCTAACTGATACCTGGCTTCAGCATCCTTTGGTGCCAGCTTCAATACATTTTTCAGCTCTATTATAGCTTCCCTGTCTTTATCCTCCTTCAGGTAGCCCATTGCTTTTTTGTAATGCTCATCCTTTTTGGCAGTATCATCTTTGCAAGCGGAGAATGATACAGTCAAAAACAGCAAACTCATAAGCACCAGAAAAAATGAGATATAGCGACTTTTCTTCATAAGAAACACTCCAGAATTTTTATTGTGTTAATTCATTGCTGCTAAAATATACTCCAACCAAATAAAATTTCATGAAAAAATAACGAGTAAAAGTATGCCCTCACGGATATATTAAAATTCATTGGGTTGCAACGCTTATTGATTAACTCCTCTTTTGCCGAAAAAAAGAGTCCTTTTACTGCAGGTGATTGAACAATATTCCGACGCCCTTATTAAATATCTTACCTTGACCGTATCTTTCTTATTTTGTAAAAATAATGATCAGTTTATCCTTTAGACAATTAGAAAAAGATTTAACATTTTACGCTTCGGAGAGCGCAATAATGAAACAGCTAAAGTTTTTCATCCCTCATCTCTGCCTCCTGACTGCATTTATAATCAACCTCATTAGTCTTCCTTGTATGGCAGCTCAATCTACCAACGAAACCCTTGCCAGTGAAGATTTAAAAATTAAGCTGCGGGCAGAAATCACAGGCACAGATGAAGGTGCGATAGAAAAAGAATATGTCATTGGTTATCGGGATATAATTTATGTAGAACTCTATGGCGAAGGATCCATGGCTGTTGGGAGTGCTTCCCCTGAAACAGGAAAAGAAGACAGCTTTCTTCGTGGAAGAGGCAAAGGGGCAGAAGTACGCGCTGATGGTCGCGTTTCACTGCGTCATATAGGGGACGTTTATGCTGTCGGCCTGACTCTTACTCAACTTGCTGATTATGTAAAAAAACTCTATGATATCATCTATGAACTTCCAGTTGTCACAGTGACCCTCATCCAGAGTAATTCCAGACATTATACTGTTATGGGGCAGGTGAAAATTCCCGGACTCTACCATCTGGACTTTCCACTTACCATTGTAAAGGCAGTTGCCAAAGCTGGTGGTTTTACCGAGTGGGCTAATTTGAAAGTGACTGTTATTCGTCCACCAGGTAAACAAGCTACAGTCAAATCTAGCTCTGACCAACAAATGAAGAATAAAAAACAGCGTTCTTTCAAGTTTGATTATGATGATTTTTTAGGCGGTGAAGACTTGGATAAAAACATTCCCCTTCAACCCGGCGACATTATGGTTGTTCACTAGGAGACTTATCAAATCGTGCGAAAAATCATCTTATTATCTCCTTTTACTTGTGCATTCATTTGTGTATTTCTATTAATCAGCAAGCAAGGATTTTCCCGTCAAACTACCATCAAAGGATCCATTCAAACTCATTATGAATACTGGGAAAGGAATATTGAAGAGAATGATTCCGAGGAGTAGAGAGTCCCAAGAAAAACTGGTCCCTCCCTCTTGACGATAAACTCGTACGTTCGGATAATCCTCTCGGGGCCAACGACCCACTAGCTGGTTCTTCCCC
>CAMYOP010000166.1:0-1132 GCA_947260045.1 uncultured Desulfobulbaceae bacterium | reverse complement strand
AAAGGATGGAGACTTGGACGTTGATAATTTATACAGACCACACAGTGTATTTCCAACTGAGGTTCAAAATGGATCACTTATGGCGAAATTAAGTTCACACCTCTAATTATTTACCCAATGTTATTAATTCTGCTTGGAGTAAAATGAAAATATCTACCACTCGCACCATAATAGTTTTAGCTTGTTTTCTAGTTGCATTTTTCCTGCTGCAAAACGTTACAGGAACACAAAGAACCAGCATCCTCCAACCATTATCATCTTTTCCAGAGAAAATTGATCGCTGGCACATGAAAAACGCCCGTTTATCTTCCGATGCAGTGATCAGTATGCTGGGTGTAGATGATTATTTTGATTACAGCTATCGCACCAGCGATGGCAAACAGGTAAATATGTATGTTGCCTATTACGAATCAGTTGGTACTGGAGGGGGCTATCACTCTCCCAAAAACTGTCTTCCTGGCGGCGGCTGGGGAATTTCCCATGTGGAAAAAGTTGTGATTTCTCCAGCAACAAAGAACAAACCTGTTGAAATTACTAAAATGATCATAAAAAATCGTAGTGAATATCAGGTAGTCTATTACTGGTACCAAAACAGAGGAAGGATTATTCATTCAGAATATTGGGAAAAAATTTATCTGGTTCTTGATGCAATATTCAAGGGTCGAAGAGATGGTTCCTTTGTCAGGCTGATGGTTTACGCAGGCGAGGACAACATTGATCAGGCGGAGGAATCTTTAAATGAATTTGCCGCACTTATTATACCTGAACTAGAAAAATTCATCCCAGGGAGCTGAAGAAGTGCAAATAAAAGGACACCAAGAAGCTTTATCCAGGCCAGACTTTTTCAAATTAGGAATCATTCTACTTGGCCTGACAGCTCTTTATTTCGATATTTTCCTTAAACTGATTAATGACTGGTCAAATAACGACAATTACTCCCACGGCTTTTTCATACCGCTCATAAGCGGATATATGATTTACTCTCTCAGGGAAGAGCTTGGTCGTCAAAAGATCATTCCCGCCAGCTGGGGCTTTTTGGTCCTCGTATTTGGACTTCTTCAACTGTATATCGCCCAGGTTGGTTCGGAATTTTTCCTGCAGAGAACCTCTTTAATCCCCTGTCTGCTTGGCA
>CAMYOP010000165.1 GCA_947260045.1 uncultured Desulfobulbaceae bacterium | reverse complement strand
AGGGAAAGCGTATCATTGTCGTAATTAACAAGCCAGGTTATCCGTGTTGTACGTTCATGTTCTTTTGTCCGGCTTGTAATTGTGATAAGCTCATCAAGGCTTTTCTTCCAGGATGCTTCCGGGATGACAATGTCGACAATGGATCTGCATTCAAGTTTAGCCTGTAGATGTCTTGCTGCATCACCATGCTGGAGATCTTCAGGTCGCAAAATTTCGAGTAGATGGGCAACTTCCATTGCAAGCCACTGGAATTTATTTGTTTTTGCTTTCTCGTACAGGTTGATGAGCGTTTTTTGAAAATCCTCTGGTATTTCTACTCCAAGCCAATGCAGGCAAAGAACTGCCATCAAAGTCGTAAAACTACGGTTATCTGTTAAAAGCTGCTCTGTTAAGACTTTCATGTCCGGCATATTACCGGCGCTTGAACGGAGCACAGCTTCTATAAATTTATAAACTGTAGCTTCTGGTGTGTTTTGATATTTTGTTAAGGCGAGATGGATATAGCGA
Organism: uncultured Desulfobulbaceae bacterium; assembly: GCA_947260045.1. GTDB lineage: Bacteria > Desulfobacterota > Desulfobulbia > Desulfobulbales > Desulfobulbaceae > CAMYOP01. The sequence continues at coordinate 7,410 of CAMYOP010000165.1, read as the reverse complement.
CGGATGGTAAATGGGTCATCAGCCGTATTTCTGGCAAGCAGAGAAAGGACACAGAATACACCTGGAAAACCAAAGAAAAAACTACCATCACGGCCAAAATATTTCTCAAGCTGAACCATGTCCAGATTGTAGAGTCGAAGGGCTTCCTCATTATCTCCTTTGAGAAAAGCAAGAGTACCGGCAAACCCAGACCCCTGGAAAGAGTCGCTATGATTGGTGATTAATTGTTCGAGATCATCAAAACGCCCTTGGAGTAGTAAGTAGCTTGCTCGCATTCTATGGAAAGGTACGAGTTCGTCAACTGATACTGTTATTGCTTTTTCATCCTGAAGGTAGGAAAGAACAGGTTGGAAATGATCTAGATAATCAAGGCTGTACCTGCAGATGGAGTCGAGAAGCAAAAATTGTAAAGAGCCAGGCAGTGTCCTAAACCAGTCGATATCAAATGATTCACCGGCCACCAGTACAGGGGGCGTTTTTCCTTCAAATTGTTCCTTACACTGACCTGAAAGATATTCCAGAGATTCATCAATTTTATCGTAATTGTTGGTATAGACACCGATTCTGAATTGCCTCATGGCACGCCAGCAACGGGTGGGTACCTTGCCATAAAGATAGGAAACAGGGGCTTCGTGTTCTATGAGGGCTGCAAATTCAGAAAAATGACCATCTTTGATAGCCTGCCTTGTAATGTTTTCAACTATGTGGGGAAAACACTGGTTGTTTTTGTTGAGCAAGCCTTGTTTTTTCAAATTGTTAATTGATAATTTTAAGCTCTCCTTGTTAAAGGATGAATGAGTAGGCTGTACTCTTTTTAATTTTGGCAGGCACTTCAGGAGAAAAGTGATGGAAACTGGTTCGTAAATAACTGAAATGAATTGTAGTAGGTGTTTTTCTGGGGTTTCCAGGTCACTGTCTGATGAGTGTAACATGGACTTGGAATTTATTTAACAAAAAAAACGGTGGTCAAAAGTAGATGGAAAATATATTCTTTTCATGCTTGTTGCGTCTTAGTAGAGAATCTGCTGACTTTCTTAGGGAGCAGGACTGTTAGTGAAAAAACAATTATTTCAAAAGGTTATTTCTTGTCGGACTGTTTTCAGGCCTTGACTTTTTTTTTGCTTTGATATAATCCTTCACTATCGTTAAAAAAGAGCGATATACAGGGCTTTAGTTATGAACTCTTTCAAGTAGGATTATGGCAATATACGGATACATCTTTGTCGATATAGAAAAAAAATATCGCGTTTCATCAGCAGAACAGCAAAGCAGGATTGATGCCTATTGCCAGGATTTTGGCTCTCCTGTTGATAATTATTATATCGAACAATATATCTCAGCGTGGCGCCCTTTTGTAGAAAGAACCCAGGCGTCCGGGCTTCTTGAAACGTGCCAGGAAAACGATTTGATAGTTGCCTGCCAATCCGATGCAATTTTTTGCCGCCCAAAAGATGGGCTGCACCTTATTGATTTGTTAACACAGAAAAATGTTTCTTTGCATCTCTTGGATCTAGGTGGTGATATAGTTCACCAGACAGAACGGAAACTCGTTATTTCTACAGGTATGGCTAATCCCATCCATCAGCTTTTAACAACACTTGCTAAGCGGGAAAGACCCGTGAGGGAGTCCGACCCTGATCATGACTCCCAGCCATGACCAGGTCCATCTCTTGTTGTATGGCTTGTCGAGCCTTTCTACTTTTCTATTGCAGAAATTCTGTATTTGTCCATATATCTGATTTAGTTTCCATTTCAGCAAGCCAGCTTGTGAGCAATCTATTCTGGGCTGCAGCAAGCACATTTGATTGAAGCTGTTCCTGCTTCTCTGGATTTTGGGAATCCTCACCTTGAAGCCTCTCTAAAACTTCATAAACATAATGCGTGCTTCCTGAAGATATAATTTTTTCAGGAAGAGAGATATTCCATGAGAGAGCAAATGCATCGCTGGTGACCTGAGCTGGAGGATCATTTGTACCAGGTGGGGTTGCTCTTGTCATAAATGAAGACTGCTGCAGGGAAATATTCATTTGCTCTGCAACTGAAGCCAGCTGCCCTTTGGCAGAGGCCTCTTTCAAGAATGCATTAGCTGCTTCGAGTGCCAATTCATTTGATTTTTCGATTTTATATGCTTCTGTTGCCCGGTCACGTACTTCACTTAATTCAGGAACAAGAGCTTCCTTCATCTCTTTATTATAGAGAATTACATAGCCGTTTTTGAGCTCAACGAGAGAGCTGAGTTCTCCGCTGTTAAGAGTTTGAAGGCTTTCACGTAACTTCGGGTCAACTGAGATCGATGCCGGGGGTGATGTTTTTGGAAAAAAATCCGTTTCCTGCACCTGCACCTGGCTGTTTTGTCCGTATTTTTCCAAACTGCCAGCTCGCATAATGTTTTCGTAGGTTGCGGCAGCACGTTTATAAGTAACTGACTTAACCTGCTCATTTTTTATGGTTTTTTCAATATCACTTTTTACATCAGCGTAGGATTTTGTCATTTCAGGCTGGACAGCGATAAGCTTAATGATGTGGAAGCCAAAAGGAGATTCGACAATGTCACTTATTTGGCCGGCTTGCATGGAGAAAACAACTTCGTCGAAAGCTTGAACCATTTTACCCCGGGTGAAGAAACCGAGATCTCCACCTCTTGTTTTAGTAGGTCCCTCTGAGTATTCCTGGGCAAGAGCGGCAAAGTCTTTGCCCTGATTTGCTAGTTTTAAGACTTCTTTGGCCTCGTCTCTTTTTTCTTTTACCAGGGCTTCATCACTTTTGTTGGCTACTTTAAAAAGGATATGTCGCGCCTGTCTTTTTTCAGGGGAATTGTAAGTATTCTTTTCAGATTCATAGCGACTTTTCAGGACATTTTCTTCAACGGTGACCTTATCAATATCATCCTTGAAAAGGAAGGAAAGATATTGCAGCTTAACCTGGGGGTCACGCTGGTATTCCTGTTTGTGTTCCTTGAACCAGGTCAGCAGTGCTTGCTCTTCAATAATCACTTTATCGATAAAGTGATTATCTTCAAAGCTGGCAAACTGGAGTTTGATTTTCTCGTCTCCATAGCGAATCAAGGCATCAATCTCACTTTGAGTGGCAAAGGCAAAGCTTTTTATCAGGCTTGCCACCTTTTGCGCCAGTATATCCTGTTTTAAACCAGCCTCAAACTTTGAAGGAGCAAGTCTGTTTTGTTGAAGGACCTGTTTGTATTGTTCCAGGTCAAAACGACCATACTTTTGGAAGGCTTCCATGTTTTCGATTTCGTTTTGCATGGCTAGTTCACTGGTAGGAACCCCCATATCTGTTCCACCTTGTCTGAGTAGTTCAGCTTTTACAAGCTGAGTCAGCACTTGTTTTTTAATACCAAGACTATCGAGTAGGCCGGGTGGAATAGATCCACCAAACTGCTCCTGATAGTCGTCCACAGTACGCTCGTAGGCGCGTTGGAAATCCTGGAAGGATATCTCTTCCCCGTTTACTGTGGCAGCAGCGCTTCCTTTGTTAATCAGGTTGGAGCTAACTCCCCAGAAAACAAAAACTATGGCTATTGCCAATACCATGAGTTGGATAAAAATAGATTGGGCACGTTTTCGAAAAATATTGAGCATAATTTTTTCGTCCTTTTTTTTTCTTCAGTCATACTTAATAATTAATAAGCTCTATAAATACCCTGAAAACGGTATAAGATTCCAGATAAAAATAGAATACTTTTTTTAAGGATTTTTCATGCTAAAAATGATTGACCATTCATTCAAAAAAATACGTTGACGATGCTTGACAAAAGTATGGGCGTATAGTAATTAGATCGTGCTTTACAATATTTGGGGATTAATGAATTCAATCAATAATACTATACTAGAAGGAGGACAACATGCCACAAATCGAACATAATGGCACAAGCTACGAGGTCGACGAGGACGGATTCCTTGCCAATGGTAACGAAGATTGGGATGAGAACTGGACCGATTACGTAAAAGGTGTTGAGGGTATTCCTGAGATCACCGACGAGCATCAGAAAGTTATCGATGCTCTCCAAGAGTACTACAAGAAAAATGGTATCGCTCCTATGGTACGTATTCTCTCCAAAACCACCGGTTACCCACTGAAGAGAATTTACGAGCTGTTCCCAAGTGGACCAGGTAAAGGCGCATGTAAAATGGCTGGTCTGCCTAAACCGACTGGTTGTGTCTAAGTCTTATTAGACTTACAGTGTTTTTTAATGGAAGGTTGCCAAGGCAACCTTCCTTTTTTTTTTGCTTTTTAAAAGAGAAACTGAATTACTATTTTTTGAGTTTCCTCTGGAATTCCTGTTCGTGGACAAGTGCAGTTTGCTCCAGATAGTCTTTTTGACTTATCGCTGCACCTCGCAGGCCACCCCTTAAATTAATTTCAGTCAGCCAGGATTCTTTGGACGGCGTAATGAGTAAATCAATATGGGCATAGGGAAAATCGGCCCGCTTCATAATATCTCTGCAGAGAGTTATCTGCTCACCCGTCAGTTTGTATGGAGTCCCTTTCCCACCGCAGTGAAGATTATGGCGAAAATTATCCGGATTGTGTCGCCTGTACGCTTCAGTAATGCGACCCAGCATTACCACCCGAATATCGATACATTTATCTAAATACGGTTGAAGTACGAATGGAAATTGCAGGGTTCCAAGCACCGCTTGGTTATAAATATCCTCAATGGACTGAAATAATAAAATTCCCTTCCCACCATTTGCCCGATCCAGTTTACAGACAACCTGCTCTACTTTTTCTCTACCATATAGAGTAATTACCTCTCGCAAATCATGTAGATCATAGACTGCTCTGGTATATGGCATCATAAATTGGTGAAGAAGCTTTGTCTGGAACACCTTGGATCGACTGCAGACTTGAGAGAGGCCGGAAGGGATCAGGATGATTTTGCGTGATTCCAGGTCTAAAAGGATATGCTCTTCCTGAGGACGTAGCCGAATCCGACCAATAACACAATCTCCTGGAGAAAGTTCATCGTATTGTGCTAAAAGTGTCTTATTATCCAGAATAATTCGAGGAGCCATTTTAAAAAATCATTTCAAGAAAATATTTATGAAAATGGGTAACATCAGCATTGCATGATCCGCAATATAATCTGATCTCACCAAGTATTTCAGTGTCGCTTTCTTCTGGTGTAAAGCTTCCATCATCGTTTTGGACATAATGGGAAGTAACAATAACATCATCGGCTATTTCAAAAAAGTCCTTATCGTTACTGCACTCAGGGCAAACAAGGCGACCTGTTGTCTGGCCAGTTGGAATTTGTAATTTTTTCATAAAAATGGAAATGTCTGAATGGGTAAATATTTTTAAATATATAGTGTTTATGATTTGTTACTAAAAAACTATTGTACTGATTTTTAGTTCGGATCACGTTCCCTGATCATAACGGATTACAAAGGATTCATACGTCTCTGTTGCCTCTTCTTCCCTGCTGTAAACCTGGTTTACTTTTGAAGAAGGAGAGCCTGTGTGGAGCCAGTTGAGCATAGCATCAACCTTGCTTGGTTCTCCTTCAAAGACAGCCTCAACTGTGCGGTCAGGAAGATTTTTTACCCAACCTGTAAGGTTGAGTGTCTGCGCCTGGCGTTGGGTATAATCCCGAAAAAATACACCCTGAACCCTACCATGGATGATGGCATGAATTCGTTTTGTTTTCATTTTTTTACCCGATGGTCTCTAAGAATTCTAAAAAATCCTTTTCTGACATAATTTTTAAATTCATATCCAAGGCTTTGGTCAATTTTCCGCCTGCCTTTTCTCCAGCTACCACATCGGTCACTTTACGGCTGATACCTGAAGCGACTTTAGCACCCAAGTCTTTTACTCGTTGTTTCGCTTCATTTCTGGAGATTGAGCTAAGAGAGCCTGTAAAAACAAATATTCTATTTTCAAGAGGTCTTTTGGTAATTTCATTGGCTGTAATGGTGAGTCCTGTTTTTATCAAGTCAGACAGCATCTTTGGTACTTCCTGGTCGGTGATATAGTCCATAATGCTTTCTGCAACTTGGTTGCCAACACCTTCAATTTGAAGAAGCTCTTCCTCATGAGTGTCTAAAAAGGCCTCAAGGGTTTTGAAATGTTGTGCCAGGAGTTCAGCAGTGACTTCTCCTACATAACGGATGCCAAGGGCACCAAGAAATTTTGATAAAGTGGTAGTTTTTGCTGTGTTGATAGCATCTACAGTTTTTTTAGCCGATTTTTCACCCCAGCCGTCTAAGTGGGATAAGTCCGATGTGGTCAGGCGGAAAATATCGGGTAAATCTTTCAATAAGCCGACACTCATCAGAAGTTCAACATTTTTTTTGCCAAATCCATCTATATCAATACCATTTTTGCTGGCGAAATAGATGAGTGCCTGCATTCTTTGGGCTGGACAATGCGGATTGATACATCTGGTAATCGCTTCATTTTCTGGTCTATGGAGACTGTGGAAGCATTCAGGACATTTAACAGGAAGAAATATTTCTTTTTCCTCTCCAGAACGCAGGTCCGGAATAGACTTAATTATTTCAGGGATAACGTCTCCAGCACGTTGCAGAAGAACCCTATCGCCGATTCGCAAATCTTTTCGAAGTATTTCATCCTGATTGTGAAGTGTAGCCCGCGAAACACTGACACCGTTGACTTCTACAGGTTCAAGGAGGGCAACAGGGGTAATTGCACCTGTCCTTCCCACTTGAAAGATGACGTCTTTGAGAACCGTGCTTGCCTGAATAGCGGGAAATTTCCAGGCAACTGCCCATCGTGGAGCTCTTGCTGTATTGCCAAGCCTTTTCTGGAGTTCAAAAGAGTCAATTTTAATAACCATGCCGTCAATTTCATAGGTCAAATCATGGCGTGACTCCAGAAGATGTTGATAGTTTTTGCTAATTGTTTCCTTTGACGAACTCTGAATTATAAGAGGATTGACCTTAAAGCCAAGATCCTTCAGATAGGTAAATAATTCTGATTGGCTGTTACATGGAACATAGTCGCCATCGCCTACGCCATAGACAAAAAAATGCAAGGGTCGACTGGCAGTCACTCTTGAATCCAATTGCCGGAGAGATCCTGCTGCAGCGTTTCTGGGGTTTGCAAAAAGTGCTTCACCGGAAGAGCTACGTTTTTGGTTCAATTCATCAAAACCATCTTTATCCAAAAAGACTTCACCCCGAACTATGAGTAGTTCTGGTATCTTCTTATTTGACTGGATAAGGCGAAGCGGAATGGACGGGATAGTTTGCAGTTGGGATGTGACATTTTCGCCTTTAAATCCATCTCCTCTTGTTGATCCAACTACTAACACACCTTTCTCATAAACAAGCTCCACTGCCAAACCGTCAAGTTTTGGCTCCACTGAAAAATAGAGAGTGTCGTCAAAACTCAGAAAACGTCGAATTTTTTCTTCAAACTTTA
>CAMYOP010000164.1 GCA_947260045.1 uncultured Desulfobulbaceae bacterium | reverse complement strand
AATCGTGGTAAGGTTAAACGAATACGTAAAGCCAATGATTTCAGTATGATTAATTGAACATACTGACCTGTACTTCAAAGCAATATACTGATTTTCTACAATTTCTCCTAAATGGACAGTAGACATGTTAAATCTGGTCTTGATTAAGAATATAATACCTTCGACATGCCAATCTCAACCAGAGTAACGATAAAGGTCACTTGCGCCGCCAATGAATTTGCCGCGTCAGCGCCGCAGAGCTTCACGGCGTCAAGTGAACCGCCTGGTTCGGCGATCTCCATTGTTGTAGATAATCTATGGGATGGCTAAATATTTCACATTTTGATTTTTGAAGCCGTCGCAAGTAATCATCAATTACTGATGGACAGATAAACTTTAGTTAATCTTTTGAGTATTCAGGATAATGTTTTTTCAAACAAGTAGGACAAATTGTGTGGCTGAAATCTACACCTGAATGTTTATGGATATATCCTTCTATCTGTTCATAATACCCTTCATCGTTCCGGATATTTTTACAGAAAGAGCAAATTGGCAATATGCCTCGCAGGGTTTTAATCTCAGCAAGAGCTTTCTGGAGTTCTTCTATCAATTTTTCACGCTCTTCCTCTGTTTGCCGCCTTTCGGAAATATCTATAAATGTAACAATCACTCGTATTATATTTCCATCAGAGCCAATTTCCGGAACAGCATTAATTAATAACCAAATTAAATCACTCGTATCAGGTTTATTAACTCCTGCAATAAAATTACTTAATACATTCTTATTAGTTAGAACCTGATTGATTGGATATTCCTCAAGAGGCATATTGCTCCCATCTTCATTGCAAAACTTCCATGCTGGATCAATCACTTCTTTTCCAAGCATCTGCTCTTCAGTCAGACCAAGCAACTCCTGAGATGTTCTATTACATTGAATTATTTTCGTATCAGGACCATGAACAACAACTCCGAACTGAATGCTATGAAGAAGTGTCTGCAACTCTTTTTCACTTGTTCGTAAAGCCTCTTCAGCCATCTTTCGTTGGGTGATAACCTCAGTATAAACAATTATGCCACCGACGGTGCCGTCCGATTCATACCAGGGACGACACTCCCATCGTGTCCAATCTATTGAACCATCTTCTTTGTTATAGGGATCTTCCTCGGCACTTAGCACTTCACCTTTTAGACATCGTTGATGCACATCTCTCCATTTCTGAGGAAGATCAGGAAAAATCTCATAGTGATGTTTGCCAATGACATTTTTTTCCTTAATACCATATTCTTCAAGATAGCGATCACTGACATATACATAATTAAGATCTCGGTCATGCACAGCTATTGCACTCCGGGCATGAGAAATAACGAGATGCATTAGGTTTAACATGTGACCATATTTCTCATTTATAGATATTAATTCCTCTTCTGCCAGTTTACGGGCGGTAATTTCTTTCCATGAACCAATTATTTCTATTGGATTTGCATCTGCATCATAGATTATTTTATCTTTATCATGCATCCATACATAGTGACCGTCCTTATGTTTGAAACGGTATTCATGGTCATGTGAACCATTTTCAAACAAAGTGCTAAAGCCATTAAAAACATGTTCTTTGTCATCTGGATGGATATGATCTATCCAGAAATTTGGGGTATCCAAAAATTCTGAGGGAAGATAGCCAAGTATCTCTGTGAGGTTTTCAGTTATGAAGGTCGCATCAAAGGATCCAAAAGCTTCACAAGTATAGGTAATAGTTGGGCTGGTTGCGAGTAGGTACTTCAGGCGCTTTATTTCGGCTTCGGTATCCTTTTGCGACCTATAGTCAGTTGGTTGATTTAATCTGACTTTATCGTCCTGTTTCGTTTGTTGGTGATTTTCTTTACTCTTCATCATTAGCCTGTAGTTCTGCCAATTTAATTATCCCAAATGATTTTCTTAATCCGGAGTACTATCTTCGCCGCCGAACAAGGTGTTAACCAGACGAAATTCGTCCAGTTAATACTAGCAATAGGGGCGTTACCCATTCTGCATAAAGCGCGCCATTGGCTCTACCCTAAGGTAAATTAAATTAGATCAAAAGTGTAAAAATATATAACACCAGAACGTATCACATTTTAACATTGATCCTGACCTCATTATTTCGGTTTTTTAGATGTTATTTTTTTCTTATTGTGAAAGTTATTCCTGACTTATTAACACCTTCCAAGGTGCCAGCTGATAATTGATGTTATCATTCTTACATGATACCAAGAAACTTGACAACACCACCAGATCATCAATAGAGCTTTCAATTGGCTCTCCTAACCAGTCAAGAAAAGATGCGACTTTACCTTCTTCCTGAATCTTTTAGGTTGTGATTTTTCACCAGTTGACAAGTTATAACGAAACCCAACACGAAAATTGTCAAATCTGGCCCCATTTTCTACATAATAGAATATTCCAAATACTAAGAGTTTACAAAAGAAGTTTTACACATTGACTTACACGGGAAATAAAAAACGGGAAGCTAGAATGGTATCTAACTTCCCGGAATATCTTGGTGACCCCAAGGGGAATCGAACCCCTGTTTTCGGCGTGAGAGGCCAACGTCCTAACCGCTAGACGATGGGGCCATTTGGCTGGATGTTTTTCTAAAATATTCGTGAGTCTTTGTCAAGTATTCTTCTGTGGCAATGGATAAGGTTTAGCGCATGCATATATCTTTGCCAAATTCAAAGGCTCGTATTAAGTCCTCTTGTTTTGAATTGATTGCACCCTTGGAGTCTATGCCTCGTACTAAAAATTCACCGCAATATTCAATGTCCATGGCATCGAAACCGTACTGTACTGTCATAATGGCTCCATCGAATATTTTTTTTCCTTTGGTCGCTGCAATGCAGACGAGGTAACCGCACCTGTTGCCATTTTTATGCGGAGGAGATTGCTTCAAGCGATATTTTCTGGCCCACATGGCTTGGGTTCTGTCAATGAAGGCTTTTGCCTGAGCGGTAACACCGTAGAAATAAATTGGTGAGCCAATTATCACCACGTCTGATTTGTCTATCTTACTGTATACCTCCCGCATATCGTCTTTAAGGACACACTTGCCAGTCTTGTCACATCCGCCACAACTTTGACAGGGAAGCAAGTTAAGCTCATTGAGTCTGATGGTCTCAACATCGCATGATTTTGCGATCATACCTTCGCGGATTGTATTGAGTATGATTTCGGTATTGCCACCTTTTCTCGGGCTACCAAGAATAATTAAACCTTTCATAAAAAAGTTGTCCTAAGGGAATTTATGCTTTTTCTTTCTTTTCAGTATATCGACCAAAAAATATCGATTTTTTCAGCAGCCACTTAGCCGTATCGTTATTTATAAAACGTGGGGCGCAGCGCCATGTCCAATTGTCTTTACTGGTGCCTGGAATGTTCATACGGCAATCGTTGCCAAAGCCAAGAATATCTTGTATGGGGAAAATAGACAGACAGGCCGGAGAGCTGAGCGCCAGGTGGATAAGATCATGGTGTATTGAACTGCTCTCATCATTTTCTCGATTTGCATATAATTTGGCGTTTTTCTTGGCTACACTCGATACTTCTGGATCCAGGTACCAACCGACTATAGTATCATTGTCATGGGTACCAGTGTAAACAATACTGTTTCTGGGGTGGTTATGGGGCAGATAGTTATTGTTAGGATCTCCATCAAAGGCAAAAAGAAGTATTTTCATACCCGGGAAATCAAGGTCATCTCGTAGCTTTTCAACCTTGGGGGTGATAACACCAAGATCCTCGGCAATGATAGGAAGTTTGCCAAGCTTTTTCTCCATCTCTTTGAAAAAGCCTATTCCTGGTCCTTTTATCCAACGTCCTTCCATGGCTGTTTTATGTGATGCTGGGACGGACCAGTAGGACTCAAATCCACGAAAATGATCAATCCTGACAGCATCAACTAGCTCAAAGAGTGATCTGAGGCGTTCTTCCCACCATTTGTAAAGTTTTTGTTTGACGACTTGATCTTTGCTATGCCAGCAATACAGAGGATTTCCCCAGCGCTGTCCGGTTTCACTGAAATAGTCAGGTGGAACTCCCGCTATATTTTGTGGTCTTCCTGTTTTCGGGTGAAGATCAAAAATATCTTGATTGCTCCATGTGTCGACACTGTCTTCGCTTACATAGATGGGAAGGTCTCCAATTATTTTTATACCTTTCTTTTTTGCATAATTTTGAAGTGTATTGAATTGGGTAAAAAATACATATTGTTCAAACTTATAATAAGAAATGGAATCTGCCAGTTTGCTTTCAATATCCTTTATGGCTGAATTTTCACGTTTTTTATAGGCAGTGGGCCAGTCATACCAGGCTTTTTGCTTAAACTCTTTTTTCAGAGTCATAAACAAAGCGTAATTGTGCAACCACTTATGTTGTGCCTCAAAATTTTTTAATTTGCCAGTTGATGGATTAGCCTTAAAAGCGATCCATGCCTTTTGCAGTAAATTGTTTTTTAAGACTGTAGCCTGTAGCGCATCGATTTTATATTCAGATGATTTCTGTGATGGAATATCTTTTTTTGACAATAAGCCTTGATCAATCAGGTCGTCAATATCAATAAAAAGAGAGTTTCCTGCATGGGTAGATAATGCCATGTAAGGAGAATTGCCAAAGGCAGAACTTGTTGGGCCAAGTGGTAGGATTTGCCACCATTGTTGGCCAGCGGCCTGGAGAAAATCAATAAATTTCTCCGCTTCTTTTCCAATATCCCCTATAGGGAAAACTCCTGGGAGGGAAGAGATGTGCAAGAGAATGCCACTCGATCTTTTTGAAAAAAATTGCATTGACAGTTTAGGTTTTGTGATAATTTTGTTGTAAACTAAAGATCATGAAATTCATTATTCCTTATTTACCCGATAATTCCGTGTTCTCAAACTCTTTGTTTGATTTTTTATTTGTGATGAGTTAAGTTATCCCGTTTTGGGGTTTGGCTAAGGTGCGTTTTTTGCGTTGTTAAATAATTATATCTGGAGTGAATATCAGGTGCTGGCAAGTATCAAAGAAAACCTTCTTGAAGTCGGGAAAAATGAAGGTTGTATCACTTTTCAACATTTAAACGAATTGCTTCCTGAGGAAGTTAAAGACCCTAGTGCTATTGAAGATGTCTTTGATTTTCTTGGTGCTCATGGCATCGAGATTGTAACCGAGGAAAAGTCTGGCAAAAGAAAGACGCTCTCCGGTGAAGATTGGACAGGAAAAAAAGATGGTGACGATGATGGTCTAGATGGACTCGAGAGCCTGCCAGATAGTGAAGAGCATGACAGCGAAGAGACAACCACGACTTACCTTCGAGAGATGGGGCAATTTGATCTTCTAACTCCCGAGGAAGAAGCTAAATATTCTAAAACCATTAGAGAAGGTTTTGATTCAATTATTTTTGCAATTCGCGAAGTAGTAACTGATGCAGCTGAAATTCAGAAGCTTGTTGATCGGATAGATCTTTGGGAACGTAGAGACCCCACCCTCAAGCCTAAAAAACAGCAGCTCAACTATATGCGCCATTCAGTGGCTATCACCACCAGAAAGTATCTTGAAAAACGTGAACTTTTCGAGTTGCATACGAAGCTTGAGGCTTATAACAGATCCATTGAAACAGCAAAAGATGCAATGATTCGTGCCAACTTGCGTCTGGTTGTTTCCATTGCCAAACGTTACATGCATCAAGGCTTGACTCTGGCTGATTTGATCCAGGAAGGTAATCTTGGTCTCATGCGAGCAGTTTTTCGATTTGATTATAAAAAAGGGAATAAATTCTCAACATATGCCTCTTGGTGGATTCGCCAGGCTATTACCAGAGCTATTCTTGATAAAACAAGAACCATCAGGTTGCCAGTTCATTTTCTTGAACTCCGCAGTCAATTTTTCAAAGCCTTTTATTCACTTCTAAAAGAACTTGGCCGTGAACCAACCCCAGTTGAAATTTCCAAGGTCACTGATCTTCCCATGGATAAGATTTTGGCTATCCTGGAAGCCTCACGTGAACCAATTTCACTGGAAACACCAGTTGGCGATGATGATTCCACCCTTGGTGATTTTCTCGAAAATCAAGAGTCCGAATCCCCCTATGATGCGGTTCAAAACAGAGAACTTGCCAATAGGGTGAATGAAGTATTAAGCTCTCTCACAGAGAGAGAAGAAAAGATTATTCGTTTGCGTTTTGGTATAGGCGAAAAAGCCGAATATACCCTGGAAGAAATCGGGAAGCGTTTCAATGTTTCCCGTGAACGTATTCGTCAAATAGAGAAAAAAGCACTCAACAGGTTACGTCATTCCAGCCGAAGGGAAAAACTTCGATTTTTCCTCGATTAATTCTACCTGATTTATTTCATCCGAAATATTGGAGTTGTGGAATTCTTGCTTGTATGATATCTCCTCGTTCCTTCGTGCGTATTTTTCAATATCACCTTAAAGTTTATCTGTTTTAAGAAACGATGCTTTTTTTATATACAATCAGCACATTAATTATTCCAATATCTGTACGAATCTTTGTAAATTCTGTGCATTTGGGAAGGAAAAAGGTGCAGATCTCGCCTACGAGATGACAGTTGAGGAAGTAAAAGATAAGGTTCGAGACAGGCTTGATGAGCCAATTAATGAGATTCACATGGTCGGTGGAATTCATCCCGATTTACCTTATTCATATTACCTTGAATTGTTAGGAGGCATCAAAGATGTACGGCCAGATGTCCATATCCAGGCCTTTACCTGTGTTGAAATTTATCATCTTGCTGAACTTGCTGGCAAGCAAGTTGCTGAGACACTTCTTGAATTAAAGGAAGCTGGTCTTGGCTCCATCCCTGGGGGCGGAGCTGAGGTATTTAGCCCACGAATTCGTGAAATAACCTGTGAAAAGAAATTATCAGGAGAAGGCTGGATCGAGGTGGCAAAAACTGCCCATCAAAATGGTTTACATACCAACGCCACCATGCTCTATGGACATATTGAGACCCTGGATGAGCGAATGGAGCATCTTGATATCCTGCGCAGGACGCAGGATGAGACAGGCGGCTTCCTTGCTTTTATTCCGCTGGCCTTTCATCCGAAAAACACGGAAATGTCAAATCATTCCAAAACAACAGGTATGGAAGATTTGAAAAATATTGCGGTAGCTCGTCTGATGCTTGATAACTTTCCTCATATCAAGGCATATTGGGTTATGATTGGGCCGAAAATGGCACAATTGGCCTTGTCTTTTGGTGCTGACGATATGGATGGTACTGTCAAGGAAGAGGTTATAACCAGAATGGCTGGATCAGAATCAGGTCAGGCCCTTGGCCACAAAACATTGATCAGGCTTATTCAGGAAGCTGGACGCAATCCCATTGAGCGTGACACCCTGTATGATATCATTAAAACATACTAATTACTTTCCAGAAAGAAAATGCAGGAAATAATAGAGAAGGTACAATCCAATCAAAGGATTTCCAAAGATGATTTTCTCACTCGGGGGCACTCAGATCCTCCTCCAAGGCGGGCTGCATCCAGACAAGCCGTTTGAATGGTATGAAGAGATGATTCGCTTTATGAAATCAACTGGAATTCATATCCATGGCTTTTCGCCTCCTGAGGTTTGTCATTTTACCGAACTCTCTGGGCTCTCCAAAAAGGAAGTTCTACAGCGCCTCATTGCCGCTGGTCTGGATTCAATACCTGGCGGAGGAGCTGAAATACTTTCTGACCGGGTCCGTGATGCTCTTGCGCCTCGTAAATGTTCTGCTGATGAGTGGATAGAGGTGATGGAAGAGGCGCATAAACTGGGGCTTCGTACAACAGCCACCATGATGTTTGGACATGTTGAAACCATGGAGGAACGACTTGAGCATTTAGATCATCTCCGTGATCTTCAGGACAGAACAGCTGGTTTTACAGCTTTTATCCCCTGGCCTTTTCAACCAGACAATACTCCGCTTGCCGAATCTGTAGATATAAAGAAAACAACAGGGTTTGAATATTTACGCATGCTTGCTCTTAGTCGAATTTATCTTGATAATTTTGATAGCATTCAGGCGTCCTGGGTAACCCCTGCGGGTGTCCATTTCCGACTTACTGAGGAAGAGATAAAACGCTTGGTTAGCGCTGCTGGGTTTGAACCCAGGCAGCGATTAATGGATTATACTCTTGTCTAAGGGTGAACCTGTTTTAAGTAGAAATTGATGTGGATACATCCATAGTTCTCCATCACGCTCCATGGTTGTTGCCGATAGAAGGATCACTTCTTAAGGATGGAGCACTTGCTGTTTCTGCAGGGGAAATTATTGCGCTTGGCTCCTGTAAAAAGTTGGTAGCGCAATATCAAAACGCACCAGTCGTTGAGCATATGGGCTGTGTATTAATGCCGCCTCTTGTCAATTGTCACGCTCACTTGGAACTTTCTCACCTCTGTGCTCTCTCCAAGGGACCTCATCCTGCGACCTTTACAGGGTGGATAGAAAATCTCCTTAAAGAGCGCTTTTCCCATCCAGCAAGCACAGATGAAATTATTGAAAGTGGCAGAGAGCAATTGGACCTGCTCTATGAGTCCGGGGTGATAGCTCTTGTCGATATCGGCAATAATGTTGTGAGTGCAGAAATTGGAAATGAGTACCCTGGTCTCTATTATTTTCTGCAGGAATTTATTGGTTTTTCCCAGCAATCGATCAAAGAGCAGATTGCTCTTCTTGAAAGTGAGAAAAACAGAAATCCGTGTACTGCACATGCACCGTATTCTACAGGCTCCACCTTGATTGCCTATCTGAAGAGTAAGGCAAGGAAAGAAAATCAGCTGTTTTCAATCCACGTAGCTGAAACGCTTGCTGAAAATCAGTTTATACAATCAGGAGAGGGAGAGTTTCGCAGGTTTTTAAAAGCCAAAAAAGTCTGGGATGATTCTTTCAAGCCAACGGAAATTGACAAGCAAGGCTCTTTACAGTACTTACATCAGCTGGGTGTCTTGGATTCATCAACAATTTGTGTTCACTGCGTCCATGTCAGTGAGGAAGAAATCGAGCTCATAGCAGAAAGTGGTGCAAGTGTTTGTCTGTGTCCTGGCTCTAATCGCTTTCTCGATGTTGGTAAGGCTCCTGTTGAAGCATTTCTTGATGCATCTCTTCTGCCGTCAATCGGTACAGATAGTCTTGCTTCAAATCAGCATTTATCAATGTGGGATGAGATTCGTCTTCTTCATGAGGAGCATGAAACCGTTGATCCAGAAATTTTGTTAAAAATGGCAACCTTAGGTGGTGCGCAATCTTTGAAGATAGAGAGTGATTACGGAACCCTTGCTGTAGGGAAATCTTCAAAATTGCTTGCTGTTCCACTTGCTGGCAATCTGCAGCATGCAGATGATGTTCTTGAGTACTTGGTGAGTGCAGGTCGTGCCATTACTCCATACTGGATTTGAGGGGAAGATACATGGCCAGAATTGGTATGGTCAATTATATCAATACCGCTCCCATTTATGAGGTTTGGAAGGAAAAGGTCAAGCATGCTGATTGGGAAATAATTGAGGCTGCACCCAGTGCACTAAATAAAATGCTGGCAGCGGGTGAAATTGATCTCGGCTTTGTTTCTTCGTGTGAATACGCCTTTCGACCCGAAAAATACAAAATACTTGGTGACTTATCAATCAGCGCGACTGGTCCTGTTGGCAGTGTATTTTTGTTTTCCAGAGTTGCTCCTGAAAATCTTGATGGTAAGCTGGTTCTTTTAACTGGCCAGTCAGATACTTCTGTCTGTCTGCTCAAGATTATAATGGAAGAGTTTTTTAAGGTCAGGCCACGTTATATAGTTGGTGATGTTCTGAGAAATAAGGACTCACTCCAAGATATTCAGGCAGTACTTGCCATAGGCGACGATGCACTTCGTCTCCAAGCTGAGAACTATTTGCCATTGCAGTTGGACCTTGCGGAGATATGGCATGAAAAAACTGATCTCCCCTTTGTTTTTGCTATTTGTGCAGTTCAGGAGGAGTTTGTTACCCAGCACCCGGATTGAGTGAGGGAGATTCAAAAAACTTTTATTGCCTGCAGGGATGAGGGCCAATCCCGTCTCCAGGAAATTTGTACACTTGTAGCGCCAAGGATACCAATGGAGGTAGACTCCTGTTATCGTTATCTTCAGGCCATAGAACACGATTTGAGCCCGATAAAAAAACAGGCTCTGGAAAGATTTTTTACGTATCTCATTGGATCAGGCTTGGGTGCTAAACAGAGTTTGCCTCTAAAAATTTTCAGTTAAAGGCATGTATACTGCCTATATAGGTAACTATTTAATATCATGACGAATTTGCAACAAGCAGAAGATAAAAAGAAGTTCGTACGGCATAAGTTTGCCGCAATCAGTTCAAAGTACGACTTGCTTAACTCCTTATTATCAATGCAGATTGATCGCTATTGGCGCTGGCGGACAACCAGACTGTTAAAAGATTTTCCCGCAGGTAGAGTGCTTGATTTATGTGCAGGTACTTTACCTTTGTCCCTTGAACTTGCCAGACAGGCCGAAAAACGTCAGGTCATGGCAGTTGATTTTTGTGAGGATATGCTGCGGGCAGGAGTAAACTCTTTACCAAACGATGACAGGCAAAAACGTATAGTTCCTGTGTGTGGTGATGGCGAAGAGATTCCTGCGCCAGATAATGCCTTTTGGGGTTGTACGGTGGCCTTTGGTGTACGCAATCTTGCCAGGACCCAAAAGGGGATTTGCGAAATGCATCGGGTACTCAAAAAAAATGGCAAGCTGCTGATTCTTGAGTTTTCCAGGCCGAAAAACCCGGTTATAAAACCTTTATATAATTTTTATCTTAATACTGTTCTACCCAAAATTGCTGGCATGGTTTCTGGAGATAAAGAGGCCTATGAATATCTGGCAAGTTCTATTGCAGCTTTTTATGAGCCAGAAGAGTTGTTAGCCATGATGAAAGAGGCAGGTTTTACAGATCTCCAGTTAAAACCGTTGACCTTTGGAATTGTTACTCTTTACATAGGAACAAAATAGCTGTGGAGCCTGCCAAAAAAATAATTCTGGCCGTGACTGGCGCGACAGGAATGATTTATGTCCTCAAGTTTTTGGAGCTGTTGCGGGATAAAAATATTGAGATCCATGGTATTATTTCAGATGCGGGTCGAAAAGTACTTAGGCTAGAAATGAACATGGAGCATCAGAGCCTCCCTGGAGTAAGCAGATGGTTTGATTGTCATGATTTTACCGCTCCCATGGCCAGTGGATCCTGTCATTATGACAGTATGGTGATTTTGCCATGCACCGCTGGCACCTTGGGGTCTATTGCCTCTGGTATTTCTGGAAACTTAATTCACAGGGCTGCAGATGTGAGCCTGAAAGAGCGGCGGCCGTTCTTACTTGCTGTCCGGGAAACACCGTTTAATAAAACCCACTTGAAAAATATGATGAGTGTGCACGATGCTGGCGGCATTATCTGTCCGCCCATGCCATCATTTTATAGCAAACCACAAAATATTGATGAGATGGCTCGCAATTTCTCCGGGCGTATCTGTGATCAACTTGGCATTACAGTTGAAGGCGTAAAACGCTGGAAAGGTGTTGATCATGATTTCTAAAATACAGACTTTGCTTGAAATGATTAAATTCAAACACACTGTTTTTGCGATGCCGTTTGCCTTGATGGGCGCATTTTTAGCTGGCCGCGGAGTTCCAAGCCTGAATGTTTTTTTCTGGGTGGTTCTAGCCATGGTCGGGGCCCGAACAAGTGCCATGGGCTTTAACAGGATTGTTGATCGTAAATTTGATGCGGCAAATCCCAGAACTGCAAAGCGGGCATTACCAACAGGAGATGTTTCTCTTGTGGAGTCCTGGATGATGGTCATCCTTTCTGCTTGCTTGTTCTTTTTTGCCTGTTACATGCTCAATATGCTGGCGTTGTATATTGCACCTTTTGCTCTTAGTCTTATTCTTTTTTATTCCCTGACAAAACGTTTTACCTGGCTTTGCCACCTTGTCCTTGGTGTCGCGCTGGCCTTTTCGCCTTTAGGCGGCTGGGTGGCAGTTGCTGGAACACTTACCAACTATCCATGGGTATTATCTCTGGGTGTCTTGTTTTGGGTTGCTGGTTTTGATGCAATTTATGCCTGTCTTGACGCTGATTTCGATCGGGGGGCAGGTCTTTATTCGCTCCCTGCCCGTTTCGGACGTCGTCGGGCCTTTCACCTGGCGGTTTTCTTCCACTTCCTTGCTTTTGTTTTTTTTACTGCAACCGGATATGTCACCCAGCTCAATACCTATTATTATGCTGGTGTTCTCATAACAGGTTGTGCTTTATTTTATCAGCATTTAATCGTCAATCCACGGGACCTGTCACGCATTCGCGTTTCATTCTTTTCCATGAACGGCATTATCGCCATCACTCTATTTGCAGCAACCTGGCTGTCCCTTGCAACCCCGGGGGAAACGATTCTTATTTGCTCTTATTGCGGTGCCGGTTTTACTGTTCCAACTCTCGCTTGATACAGCCTATGCAGAGAATGGTGGAGAAGGAGAAGTGCGATCACAGGTAATGCAGACTGTTTTTTCCGGATTGGAAGAGATGCATTTTACTGTTTCATGGACCGGGGGGATAAAAATTGGTGACCTGGTGCTCCGGTTACAAAAGATCAGTGGGGGTGAATTTGAGATATATGCACGGGTCACTGATTATGGTCTTTTCAAGTTTTTTTATCCGGTGGATGATATATTTATCACAATGGTAAGGGGAGCTTTGAAACTGCCGTACAAATATGATGTATTGCAAAGGGAGGGAAG
>CAMYOP010000163.1 GCA_947260045.1 uncultured Desulfobulbaceae bacterium | reverse complement strand
ATGCAACAGAGACTGTTTCCATGCATGAATCACCCGTTGTGGTGATACGAAAAAAGAAGAATTCTACCATCATGGTGGCTTTTAAACTGGTTCGCAATGGAAAAGCAGACGCAGTAGTGTCAGCGGGAAACTCTGGTGCGACCATGGCTGCTGCAATTAAGCAGCTTGGCAGGCTTAAGGGTATTGCAAGGCCTGGTATTGCCAGCTTGTTCCCAACATTGAAAAAGCCAGTCATGATTATGGACATCGGCGCCAATGTCGATTGCCGTCCCCAGCATCTTTTTCAATTCGCTATTATGGCCTCTTCCTGTTCGAGCCTTCTCCTTGGTATCGAAAAACCGCGGGTTGGGCTTTTGAGTAACGGCGAAGAGACTGGAAAAGGGAATGCACTTGTTAAAGAAACCCACACTCTACTCAGCGAATCGAGTCTTAACTTTGTTGGAAATGTTGAAGGTCGTGATGTCTATCAGGGTGCCATAGATGTTATTGTCTGTGATGGTTTTATTGGCAACATTTCTTTAAAAGTAAGCGAAGGCTTGGCAGAAGCAGCCATGCAGATGCTCCGTAATGAAATCATGAAAACTTTCAGGGCAAAAATAGGATATCTGCTGATCCGAAAAGCCTTTGCCAATTTTAAGAAACGTGTGGATTATGCTGAATATGGTGGTGCTCCATTGCTGGGCATAAATGGAATAGCCATAATTGCACATGGTCAATCCAACTCCACAGCTATCATGAATGCTATTAACGTTGCTGCAAACATGGTGGAAAACAAAGTAAACGAAACGATCCTCAATTCACTAGAGCGCTATTCGCATTAAGAAAATAAGGATTATTCCTTTACGGATAGCCAATAAAATAATATAACCAAACTCTTCAAATAGCTTTTCTTTTTAATTGCTAACTAACTTAATAGACTCAAATAAACAATAAGAATGAAACACGCTGCTGTTCTTGGGACAGGTTCGTCCATGCCAAAAAGGGTTTTGACCAATGCTGATTTAGAGCAGATGGTTGAAACCTCTGATGAATGGATTACAAGCCGTACAGGTATTCAAACCAGGAGAATTGCAGGTGAGGGCGAACAGACCCATTTGCTGGCTGCTCGAGCAGCTGAAAAAGCGCTTTTAATGGCCAAAATTTCAGCTGAAGAAATCGACCTTATAGTTGTAGCAACAATTACACCTCACAAAATAATGCCCTCCTGTGCCTGTTTCGTCCAATCTGAAATCGGTGCTACTAAAGCATTTGCTTTTGATCTCAATGCTGCTTGTTCCGGTTTTCTATACGGGCTTGATCTTGCCGATAAATATATCCTCAACCGTCCTGATATGAAAATCCTCTTGATTGGAGCCGAAAACTTATCAGCACGGGTCAATTGGAAGGATCGCAATACTTGTATTTTATTTGGCGATGGAGCTGGTGCCTGTGTCTTGTCTTCAAAGAAAGATGGAGCTGGCATTATAGATTCCAATCTGTTTTCCGATGGTACCCTGTGGCAATTACTCCATATGGATAGTCCTCAAAGTTTAAATCCCGACCTTGTTGAAGAAATAATTGACGATAGCTACATTCTCATGAGTGGCAAAGACGTTTTTAAACATGCTGTACGAGCCATGGAAGATGCCATTAAAGGTCTACTCAAAAGGCATGGACTAAGTACCAGCGATATTGCCCTAATGATTCCACACCAGGCAAATATAAGGATACTAAACAAGCTTGTAAATCGTTTGGGGATGCCGCAGGAAAATGTCTATATTAACGTAGACAGATATGGTAATACATCTGCAGCCAGTATACCTATTGCAATTGATGAAGCAAATAGACAGGGGAAAATCAATAAAGGTGATTTACTGCTCTTTTGCTCTTTTGGCGGTGGATTTACCTGGGGATCATTACTCATGCAATGGTAAGGATTGACCAATAATAATTGTCCAATTTGTTGCATTTATGCTGCCCTACAAAAAACTCGGTCTTTTAAAAGAATTAGGGATATGTTGAGAGCCCATCTAGGAGATAGTAGTGGATTATTTATTATCTGAAGAAGAACAAATGATAAAAGATACAGCTCGTGAAATCACAGAGGAAAAAATTATTCCTTTACGAGCCGAACTTGATGAAAAAAATGAATTTCCAACCGTCATATTAGAAGATATGGCAAAGGCTGATTTATTCAGCATTTTTGTTCCTGAAGAATACGGCGGTTTGGGTGGAGGATGTTTTGAAATAGTCCTTGCACTTGAAGAGCTTGCCCGCGGATGTGTCGGTGTTGCCACCAGTTTTGCTGCAAGTGCACTTGGTATTTTCCCAGTGTTAATAGCAGGCAATGAAGAAATGAAGCAAAAGTATATGCCCGATATTGCCAGTGGCAAACGATGGGCTGCTTTTGGTTTGACAGAGGCAAATGCAGGGAGCGACGCTTCTGGTATTCAAACCACGGCTGTTCTTGATGGTGACGAATGGGTTCTCAATGGCACCAAACAGTGGATAACAAACGGTGGCGAATCCCAGATCTATACAATTATCGCTCTTACCGATCCAAGTAAAGGAGCCCGTGGTGCCTCAATCTTTGTAGTAGAAGATGGTGATCCTGGTTTTTCTTATGGTAAGAAAGAAGACAAAATGGGAATTCGATCATCGGCAACCAGAGAACTGATCCTTAAGGATTGTCGAATTCCAAAAGATAGGCTGGTTGGGAGAAAAGGTACTGGTTTCATCACGGTGATGAAGACTTTGGATATTTCAAGACCAGGTATTGCTTCTCTTGGTGTTGGCCTAGGTCAGGCTGCTTTGGATGAAGCAGTTGTTTATGCCAAGCAAAGAGTTCAGTTCGGCAAACCTATTATATCCTTCCAGGCAGTCCAGCACATGCTTGCTGATATGGCAACACAATTAGAGGCAGCACGATCGCTTGTCTATGCAGCAGCAAGACATATTGATGCAAATCCTAAAAATATGAGTAAACCTTCTTCTATGTGCAAAGTGTTTGCTACCGATATGGCAATGAAGGTGACGACTGATGCGGTCCAGGTTCTGGGCGGCTATGGATATATGAAAGAGTATCCTGTTGAGAAAATGATGCGTGATGCTAAAATACTCCAGATCTATGAAGGAACCAACCAAATTCAGCGCAATGTTATCGGTCAGGAACTCAATAAAGAATACATCTAAGAATAGCAATATATCCCAATGAATATAATAGTTTGCATAAAGCAAGTCCCAGACGCTAAAGATGTTCGTCTCGATCCGAAGACCAATACCCTTGCCAGAGAAGGTGTCGAGTCCATCATGAATCCTTTTGACAGGCATGCTCTCGAGGAAGGGGTTCGTCTGAAAGAAACACATGGCGGTCAGGTGACAGCATTATCCATGGGACCGCCACAGGCTGAGTCTGTTCTTCGTGAGGCAATTTCCTGTGGAGCTGACCAGGGAGTGTTGGTTTCTGATCGGGCTTTTGCCGGGGCTGATACGTGGGCAACATCATACACGTTAAGAAAGGCCATTGAGGCAAGTGGAGAGTTTGACCTGATTTTGTGCGGTAAGCAAGCTATAGACGGAGATACCGCTCAGGTTGGTCCTGGCTTGGCTGGACAGATGAAACTGCCCTTTGTGACCTGTGTTCAAAAAATTCGAAATCTGGATGATGGAATTATTCAAGTAGAACGAATGATGGATGATGGCTTTGATGTACTGGAACTGCCTGTTCCAGCTCTTCTTACTGTGGTAAAAGATATTAATGATCCGAGAGTCCCATCTCTAAAGGGGAAAATGAAAGCAAAAAAGGCTACTATAAAAATTTTATCTGCTGC
Organism: uncultured Desulfobulbaceae bacterium; assembly: GCA_947260045.1. Taxonomy (GTDB): domain Bacteria; phylum Desulfobacterota; class Desulfobulbia; order Desulfobulbales; family Desulfobulbaceae; genus CAMYOP01. Next base: position 2,715 of record CAMYOP010000163.1, on the reverse strand, counting down.
TGATATTGGTGCAGAGGAACAATGCATAGGTTTGGCTGGTTCACCGACTAGAGTTGTAAATGTTTTTACTCCCGCACCCCGCGGTGATCGAAAAATGTTTACTGGATCTTTAGAAGAACAGGTTGATCAACTGGTTGATCAGTTGCGATCTTATCTGTAATAATTTTCAGGTAAATAGCTCACCAAAATATTAGATTTTCAAAAACATATAATGTAGAACTCTTTTGTCAAAACTGATTTCCTCTGTGACTTGTTTGGTAAATAAATAATGTTAATAATAGACTGTGAAAAATGTATCGGATGTGGAGTCTGTGAGGCTGAATGCGCTTTCGGAGCCATAAGCGTTCAAGACGGTTGTGCAGTTGTTGACGACAACTGTACCCTCTGCGGCAGTTGTGTTGAAAGCTGTGAGGTTGAGGCACTCCTGATAGAAGAGGGGGCAGTACAGGTACAGGCCGATATAAACGACTGGTCAGGTATATGGGTATTTGCAGAATCCCGTCATGGAAAAATTGCTGAAGTATCGTATGAACTGCTTGGTGTTGGCAGAAAACTTGCTAATCAGCGTGGAGTTCAACTGAGTGCTGTTTTACTTGGATCTGGAGTTACTGAAAGTGCTCCAACACTCATAGCCGCTGGTGCTGATAAGATCTATCTTGGAGATGATTCTACACTTGGTCAATATCGCGAAGACATCTATGGTAATGTTCTAGAATTTCTAATTAAAAAAGAAAAACCAGAAGTCATCCTTGCAGGAGCAACCGCAATCGGTCGTTCGTTTATTCCAATGGTGGCAAATAATCTTGGAGCTGGACTTACTGCTGATTGTACAGGGTTAGCCATACGTGCTGAAGACGGTATGCTTCTTCAGACAAGACCAGCCTTTGGTGGTAATATTATGGCCACCATTGAGTGTCCACATACTAGGCCTCAAATGGCAACTGTCAGGCCTAAAGTAATGCAACCACTTATGCCTGACCTGGAAAGACAGGGAGAAGTAGTTTCTCTATCTATACCTGATCGACTTTTAGAGTCACAAGTTAAAGTCCTTGAGAACGTACTTGAAGAACATAATCAAGTTAATATTCAGGAAATTGAAGTTCTGGTTGCTGGAGGCAGAGGGGTAGAGTCTGAAAAAGGATTTAAACTCGTTAAAGAGCTTGCTGATGAACTTGGTGGAGCAGTAGCAGCTTCACGGGCTGCCGTTGATTCTGGTTGGATTCCATATGCACATCAGGTCGGCCAGACTGGAAAAACGGTTTGTCCTAAATTATATATAGCCTGTGGAATATCAGGTGCAATACAACATGCTGTCGGTATGCAGTCAGCTGAGACAATTGTAGCCATTAACAGAGATAAAAACGCTCCGATTTTTAATATAGCGTCTTGTGGTATTGTTGGGGATCTTTTTGAAATAATGCCTCTCCTTACAAAAAAAATTCGAGAGAACAAAGCCTTATGACTCTTAAGGGAAAAGTAGCACTTGTTACTGGTGGAAGTCGAGGTATCGGTCGTGCTGTATGTATACGTCTGGCTGCTCTCGGAGCTAATGTTGGTGTAAATTATGTGAGTAATCCATCTGCTGCCGAAGAAACTGTCGCTGCAATAGAACAGGCAGGGGGATCCGCATTTTTAGTTCAATTTGATGTATCCGATGGCGAAAAGGTTCAAAGTTCGATAAAAGAAATAGTATCAAAACATGGTGCAATCGAGATATTGGTAAACAATGCTGGTATTACCCGTGATGGCCTTATGGCCAGGATGAGTGAATCAGATTGGGACTTAGTCCTTGATACCAACCTCAAAGGAGCTTTTGTTTGTACCAAGGCAGTTTTGCGTGGCATGATGAAGAATAGATGGGGACGTATAATCAATATCTCATCTGTTATAGGATTTTTAGGAAATGGAGGCCAGGTGAATTATGGTGCGGCTAAGGCTGGAATGATTGGTATGACCAAATCCATGGCCCGTGAGTTTGCATCTCGTAATATAACTGTTAATTGTGTCGCACCTGGTTATATAGCCACTGATATGACCAGTGACTTGACGGAAGATATAAAGGAAGCTATTTTGGCACAGGTTCCTTTAGGTACTTTGGGAAACCCAGAAGATGTTGCTGGTGCGGTTGCTTATCTGGCATCATCTGATAGTGATTATATGACAGGACAGGTATTGCATGTTAACGGTGGCATGTATATGGGTAATTGATATTTTGTACCCATGAAAATCTGTCATTCTAAATAAATACGATAATAAATTTAAGTAGGAGAAATTGTAATGGCTGTTGAAGATAAAATGGTTGATATTATTGTAGATCAGCTCAGTGTTGATAAAGAAAAAGTTGTAGCTGGCGCATCTTTTGTTGATGATCTTGGTGCAGATTCTTTGGACCTTGTTGAACTTATTATGGCAATGGAAGAAGAATTTGATGTTGAAATACCAGATGAGGAAGCTGAAAAAATAGCAACCGTTCAGAATGCTATTGACTTTGTTAATAACCTGAAAGGGTAACACAGGATTTAGGATAGTGATGCGAAGGGTAGTTGTTACAGGAGTTGGTCTTGTCACCCCACTGGGAACAGGTACAGAAAAGACCTGGGACGGTTTGGTTAATGGCAGGAGTGGTATAGATACTATTAGTCGTTTTGATGCTTCCAAGCACGCTTCACAAATTGCTGCAGAGGTAAAGGATTTTACACCTGAAGAGTATTTTGA
>CAMYOP010000162.1:6540-9736 GCA_947260045.1 uncultured Desulfobulbaceae bacterium | reverse complement strand
GTTGAATTCTTTGTCGAGGCATATCCTGGACAAGCGTTTAAAGGCAAGGTTGTCTACATCGATCCCCTGGTGAATGAAAAGACCAGAACAGTACGCGTTCGCTTAAATGTAAATAATAAAAACAGCCGTTTAAAACCAGGGATGTTCGTTCGGGCAACAATCAATAATCCTGTGCTTAAAAACGGTAACGAGAATCCACTGCTCATTCCTGTCTCTGCTCCCTTGTTAACCGGAAGACGAGCACTTGTTTACGTGCAGGATCCTGAAAAGGAAGGTGTTTACGAAGGTCGAGAAGTTATTTTAGGGCCTCGCCAGGGTGCTCACTACCAGGTAAAAGCTGGACTGCTGGCTGGAGAATTGGTGGTCACCAGAGGGAACTTTAAAATTGATTCTGCCATCCAGATTCAGGCACGACCATCTATGATGAATCCTCTCTCGGTAGAACCATCCACTGCCGAAACAGAATCAGCACCTCTTTTCTTCTCACGCTTAAACCTGCTCAATCAATCTGCAGCCAGGCTTGATAAAGCCTTCCTTTCTAATAAACGAGCTGTGTTTCAGGCAAGCCTTGATACGTTTAAAAATAATCTTGTTTCAACCATGCCAGAGGGTTTGGAAACGGATGAAAAACTATCATGGAAAGAATTATCCATGCTCCTCTCCGGCGATGTGGTCTTGCTGAGTGAGGCTGATGACAAGCGAGAAACTGCCAAATTGTATAGTGAAATGCGCAGCCATTTTCAAAAATTACGCATTCGTTTTAATTTACCAGAGGACCCGTCTGTAAAACCAGGCTCTGATGATCTTCGTAGTTTGCTTGGAACATTTTTAAACGCATACATCGTCCTGCAGGAAGATCTTGCTGCAGACCAGGCAGTGGAGAAATTAAAAGAAGACTTACAGCTTGTTATTAAAACAGCAAAAGAAACTTTTCCTGAGCTGGCGAAGACGGATCATGAACTGGCTGCCAGGCTTCCCGAAGAGTTGAAGCTTGCTTTCACGCAGCTTGAACAGGCAAAAACTGTTGATGAAGTACGAACCGCCTTTTTCCCTTTAACCAAGAGCTTGAGTTCGGCTGTTACCACCTTTGGTGTGAGTGGCACGGGCCCAGTGTATGAACAGTACTGTTCCATGGCCTTTGATAATACTGGCGCAACCTGGCTTGCTGCAGGAGAAGAGATCAATAACCCCTATTTTGGGGATTTGATGCTTCGTTGTGGTGAAGTTCGTCGCCAGTTGAAAAATAAGTAAGGCTGGGGCATATTTAATGACGCAAAAAGATTCTGAACAGCTTCCTCAAGCTACCACAATTATCGGACATGTAATTCGCTTTTGCCTTCTCAACAAGGTGGTTGTGGCACTCGCCTTGATAGCAGTCTGCGGCTGGGGACTCATTGTCGCTCCTTTTGATTTTAATATATCAAGCCTGCCCAGGGATCCGGTCCCTGTGGATGCCATTCCTGATATTGGTGAAAATCAACAGATAGTATTTTCTAAATGGCAAGGGCGTTCTCCCCAGGACGTTGAAGACCAGGTATCCTACCCCCTTACGGTTTCTCTTCTTGGCATTCCAGGAGTAAAAACTGTTCGAAGTTATTCCATGTTTGGCTTTTCTTCCATTTATGTCATTTTTGATGATACCGTTGAGTTTTACTGGTCGCGCTCAAGGCTTCTTGAAAAACTGGCGAGCTTGCCCCAGGGAACACTCCCGCCTGAAGTGAAACCAACTCTTGGTCCTGATGCAACTGGCCTGGGACAGATTTTCTGGTATACCCTTGAAGGGCGGGATGAAGAAGGCAATCCAGTCGGAGGCTGGGACCTGGCAGAGTTGCGTTCTGTCCAGGACTGGTATGTCCGCTATGCCCTTATGGGCGTTTCCGGTATCAGTGAGGTTGCCTCTGTTGGCGGCTTTGTCAAAGAATATCAGATCGATGTCGATCCTGATGCCATGCGTGCTGCAAACGTTACATTGGAAGAAGTGTTCAGCGCTGTAAAACAGTCCAATATCGATGTTGGTGCCCGTACTATTGAGATAAACCGGGTAGAATATGTCATTCGCGGCATCGGTTTTATTAAATCTCTCTCCGATGTTGAAAACGCTGTTATTAAGGCACGGGATAACCTGCCCATACGGGTGGGAGATGTTGCCAAAGTTTCACTGGGTCCTGCCATGCGGCGTGGTGTTCTCGATAAAAATGGAACTGAGGCTGTTGGTGGTGTTGCCGTTGTCCGCTATGGTGATAATCCCCTGGCAGCAATTGACAGAATAAAGGCCAAGATAAAGGAGATAGTCCCCGGTCTTCCCTCAAAGACCCTTGCAGATGGAACTGTCAGCAAGGTGACAATTGTTCCATTCTATGATCGTTCCGGCCTTATCCATGAGACTCTTGGAACTTTAAAGCTTGCTTTAACTGAGGAAATCCTGATCACGATCATCGTTGTTTTGATTGCGCTCATGCATTTCAAGAGCTCCTTTCTTGTGTCGGCTATGCTGCCACTGGCCGTCTTGATGAGCTTTATTGGTATGAAGGTTTTCGGGGTTGATGCAAATGTTGTTGCTCTTTCCGGTATAGCCATTGCCATCGGCACAATAGTTGATATGGGGATTATTATCTGCGAAAACATTCTCAAGCGCCTTGATGAAGCAGGGCCTGAAGAATCTTCGCTGGTAATTATTTACGAAGCCTCAGTTGAGGTTGGCAGTGCGGTACTCACTGCTGTCACCACCACAATTGTCAGTTTTTTGCCTGTTTTTACAATGCAGGCCGCAGAAGGAAAGTTGTTTAAACCTCTTGCCTATACCAAAACATTTGCTCTTATTTCTTCGATCATCATTGCTATAACGGTCTTGCCTCCTTTAGCTCATCTTCTTTTCACTCGTGCCAGGAGAAATGGTCGACCGGGCTTATTGCAGTTTTTCATGCCAACCCTTCTTCTTGCAGCAGGCGTTATCATATTTTTAAAAGTCTCATGGCTTGGTTTAATTATTGTGGCCATTGGCATCTATCGTTTTGGTCTGAAATATTTGCCCAGAAAAATTACTTTTATTTCAGGTCGAATTGAGACCGGACTTGCTGTCCTGCTCATCACCGTCTTACTTTCCCGTATCTGGATCCCTCTTGGGATTGAGAAGGGCGGGCTTCTTAATTTTCTTTTTGTGGCATCTGTTATCGGCTTTACCATGGGCTGGTTTATG
>CAMYOP010000162.1:0-6533 GCA_947260045.1 uncultured Desulfobulbaceae bacterium | reverse complement strand
TCTTGCTGCTTCCTGTCTTTATCACCACGATTGGCTCAATGGTCTGGCTGGGTACACCAAAACTTACTGGCTGGCTTCCGGATGGTGTGAAAAAGATGAAACCCATGGTGATGCTTGCTCATTCTTTTCCTGGTCTTGGCAAAGAATTTATGCCACCACTTGACGAAGGGTCCTTTTTGTATATGCCGACCACCATGCCCCATGCCGCCTTGTCGGAAGTCCATGAGGTTTTGGCTATGCAGGACAAACGGATCAAAGCTATTCCTGAGGTGTCAGAGGTTGTTGGCAAGCTGGGACGGGCGGAGACCCCTCTCGATCCCGCACCACTTTCCATGATAGAAACTGTCATTAACTATCACCCAACCTATCTGCTTGATGAAAAGGGAAACAGGCTCCGCTTTCAATATCAGAAAGATAAAAAAGATTTCTTTCGAAGTGTTGAAGGGGTTCCTCTCAATGCGCCTGATGGTGCGCCTTATCTTGTTCAAGGTCGTTATGCCAGGGAAAATGGCCGCTTGATTGAAGATCCAAAAGGGAAACCTTACCGTATCTGGCGGGCTCCTCTTGATCCAGACCTCAATCCAGACCGTGAAAGCTGGCCTGGAATTGCAACATCCGATGACATTTGGAATGAAATTGTCAAGGCAGCTGATATTCCGGGTGTAACTTCGGCACCAAAATTACAGCCAATCTCAACCCGAATCGTTATGCTGCAGACTGGAATGCGTGCGCCCATGGGTATAAAGGTAAAGGGACCAACACTTGAATCAATCGATAAGGTTAGTCTAGACCTGGAACGATTATTAAAGGAAGTGCCTTCTGTTAATCCATTAACGGTCCTTGCCGACCGGGTTGTGGGTAAACCTTATCTTGAAATTGTGATCGATCGTGAGGCAATTGCCCGCTACGGTATTAAACTTGCCAAAGTTCAGGAAGTTATCTCTGTGGCTGTCGGCGGCAAGATGATAACGACAACAGTGGAAGGGCGAGAGCGCTATCCTGTTCGGGTACGGTATTTACGTGAGCTGCGAGATTCATTTGAATCCTTGAATAGAATTTTGGTCGCATCCCCAGGCGGAGAACAGATACCATTGGAACAATTGTCTGAAATTCGCTATGTGCGGGGGCCGCAGATGATCAAGAGTGAAGACACCTTCTTAACGGCATACGTTCTCTTTGATAAAAAGAAAGGCTATGCTGAGGTGGATGTCGTTGAACATGCCCGTGATTTTCTTGATTCAAAAATAGCAAGCGGTGCGCTTGTCGTTCCTGCTGGGGTTTCCTATACTTTCGCCGGCAGTTATGAAAATCAGATTCGCGCTCAAAAACGACTCTCGGTTATTCTGCCGCTGGCTCTGCTCATCATCATGATGATTTTGTATCTGCAATTTAAATCCTTGCCGACCACCATGATGGTTTTCTCTGCTATTCTGGTAGCCTGGTCCGGTGGTTTCATTATGATTTGGTTCTATAACCAAGGCTGGTTTCTTGACTTCTCTGTGTTTGGAACCAATATGCGAGAGTTATTCCAGGTACAGCAGATAAACCTGTCGGTTGCCATTTGGGTCGGTTTTCTGGCACTTTTTGGCATTGCTACAGACGATGGTGTTTTAATGGCTACTTATCTTGATGAGGCCAAGCACCGTTATGTAAAAAAAGATCGTGAAGGGATCAGGGCAATGGTCCTTGAGGGTGCTAACCGACGCATTCGCCCAGCCCTCATGACCAGTGCGACCACAATTTTGGCACTTCTGCCAATTTTGACCTCCAATGGACGCGGTGCTGATATTATGGTGCCCATGGCCATTCCATCTTTTGGCGGTATGGGAATTGCCCTATTGACTGTTTTCGTTGTACCAGTCCTTTATTGCTGGCTGGAAGAGGATCGACTGCGTAGGACCTTGAACAAAGACAAGCAACTACTTGGAGCTAGTTCTTAATAATGAATCTTTCTTTCAAGTGGTCCTTCCCCGTGTTACCTGGAAGGACCACTTGAAAGAAAACCTTTCCGCGCAATCTTTTAAGAATATTAAAAATTTATCGTAAATGTTTTGCGATAGGTCAAAGCAATAAACGCGAATTTTCCTTCTTCTCTTCTTTACAAACCCTGGTTTTTTAGCATTTGTTGTAGTAATAATTATGATTAGCCAAGTGTAACTCTATTGCCCATAGGAATAGTTGTGTACTTGACACACTCTCCACACACTGAAACAGTGTGCAATACTTTTTTGTTATAGCAACTTAAGCTCAGCTAGAAACTAAAAGGGAGGGGACCTATTTTATTTTTCCGTTATTATTCGGGAGACAGAATAATTTTCGCTGATAATACGCGAAAAAAATTCGGTCCCCTTAAGTTTAGGAAAGATTTAGGTAAGGTAAGTGTAGACTCCGCTCTATCTCTCGGTGTTAAAAGAGCTTGAGTTTTAATCACAATACTTTCTTCTATTAATACAAGTGAAAAGGATGAGTAATGTCAAACCAATACTACGATCCAAAGGATCTTGCTGATTTTCCTAAAATCACCGATTACGCTACGGAAACTGGTGATAAATTTTTTGAATATTATGGTAAGGCTACAGCAGCTGGTGCATTGTCAGAACGGGAAAAATCCTTAATTGCTCTGGCAGTTTCAACAGTACGTCATTGTCCCTATTGCATTGATGCATACACCAACAAGTGTTTATCTTTAGGCGTCACTGGTGATGAAATGATGGAAGCAATTCATGTAGGTGCTACAATGGCTGCTGGTGATATCCTTGCCCACGCTACCCAAATGCGTAAAATTGTCAAAAAAAAGGAAATGTAAGAATGGATGTGTCCAAGCAGTTGGAAGTGCTGAGTGCCATCCCCAAAGAAAATTATTTTTCCTGCAAGATCGAGCAAAAGCTCCATGCGCAATCTATAGATATTTTGCAGTTGAATGTTGGGAAAAAATGTAACCTCTCCTGTAAACATTGTCATGTTGAGGCTGGACCTCATCGCAAGGAACTGATGGCACGTGAAGTTCTGGAGAAATGTTTACAGATTGTGACTGAAAACTCAATTGGCACCATCGACATCACAGGTGGTGCACCTGAGATGAATCCACATCTGGAATGGTTTTTATCTCAAGTGACCAGCCTGAACAAAAGGGTAATCGTTCGCTCAAATCTCGTTATCCTCAATGATCCAGACTATCGACATTTTCTCGATCTCTATGCAGAAAAAGGTGTAGAGATTGTCGCCTCATTACCTGACTATCACAGTGATAGAGTTGATCGTCAGCGTGGTCCCAATGTTTTCTCTCAGGTAGTGGCGATGATGCAAAAGCTCAATGCTAAAGGATATGCTCAGGAGCAAAGCAAGCTTCAATTAAATCTCGTCCATAATCCTGTTGGGACATATGTCCCAGGGTGTCAGCAGTCTCTTGAATTTGAATATAAAAGAAGGTTGGCAGAACATGGTGTTGTTTTTAATCAGCTTTTCAGTATCACGAATTGTCCAGTGGGTCGTTTTCTTGATTATTTGATCCGATCGGAAAATTTTGATGATTATATGGCGACACTGGTCGATACCTATAATCCAAACGCCCTGCAATCCGTCATGTGTCGCTCCACCCTGTCTGTTGGCTGGGATGGAGTTTTATTTGATTGTGATTTCAACCAGATGCTTGATATGCCAGTGAATCATGGTGCGCCGACTCATATTTTTGATTTTGATATGGATGAGCTGAAAAAACGAGAAATTGTCCTCCATAATCATTGTTATTGCTGTACGGCTGGGGCAGGATCATCGTGTCAGGGAACCTTGGAGCATTAAGCAAAGATGAAACTGTCGAAATCATTTGCTAAAAAATGTGCTGTTCCTCTCTTTTGCCTGCTTTTTCAGGCCTGTTTTTCCACAGCAGGGATACCTGAGCGAGCACCTGTCAGTGAGGAAAAGACTGTTGTCCGGCAGTCTGAGCCCACCAAGCAAGAAACCATTAGCATTGATGGTGTACAATACACAATTCCTGCAATGTGGCATGGACAGCGCCTTACTGCTCCCGTTTTGACCCCTTCCTCTTTTGCGAAAATCCCTTCAAAATATGCCAAGGATGGTGCTGCTCTCTATATTTTGGCAGAGATTCATGCCCCTCTTGTTGCAATGCTGGAAAAAGCTGAAGCTGACGGAGTCTTGATTCAGGTAGAGTCTGGCTACAGGAGTCTCCGGTATCAGAAGAAAATATTTAAGAAAATGCTTGCCAAGGGACGTACTTTTGATGATGTCATCCGCTTTGTTGCTCCTCCTGGTTATTCAGAGCATATGCTCGGGATTGCGGTTGATTTTTCACCCAGCAATTGGCGTTTTGCTGATCTGCCCCAGTATCAATGGCTACAAGATAATGCCAAAGAATTTGGTTTTATCGAGACTTACTCAAGAAACAACTCTGCAAAAATGCCCTGGGAAGCCTGGCACTGGAAGCACACAGGCGTTAAAAATTAATCTCTTGGTAGAGCATCCTTGCCTGGAAACTCTGTAAACCAGTCATACGCTTGAATAGCTTTATTCTTAGCGTAAAATATTCCTCGTACTTGCTAAAAATTCTGCCAGCAGTTCCTGATCTGAAATTTCTGTTGCAAGCATATCCACATATTCAGGTAAACGCTCCGTACTTGGTGGACCGTTTTCAGTCCAAGCTTCTATATGTTCAGGGGCAATGATATTGACAACCGGGCCAAGAGCATGGGCAAGGGCATCGTTGATTTGCTCTATGAGTGATGCTGTTTGATAATCAACCAGTTTGTCTGCTTCTTTGCCAGTTTCAGGGCTAAAATCAATAATTTTTTCTTCTTTACTGTCTGCCAGCAGGTCCTCAAATGAAAGGCTGCTTTCATCAAGCAACATATAAATGGTGGTTGAAACAAGTGAGCTGTTTCCCTGGGCATCACAAGACTGTTCTGAGAATTTCTTTCTCAGAAACAAAAACTGCTAATATGGTGTACTGGTTGAAGTGAAAGGTTATATCTGCGATGTGTTCACCCAGGGTAATTTTAACAATTGGTGAACGATGAATATCCCAAACTTATTTAACGTGTAAGAGAAGCTTAAATAAAGCTGGTAAGGCTTTTTACTTAATATAATACTCTTTTTCAGTAGTGCTCTATTGAGTATCGGAGCCAACAGAATGTTTGCAAAACTTACATGCTGATATACAGACAGAAATTATTGTTTAAAAATAGTTGTATTAAAGATTCAATTATTTTGAATAAGTTACCGTGAAGATACATATTTTGGAAATAAATTCGTTATTATCCTGATTACTTGCTCCTCGATTTCATAGGGAAATATTTTAATAATTATTTGTGATGCCAATTTGGAAATTTATCCAGCAAAGGTGTGGTTTTGATTTCAGGATATTTCAATGGCATTGAGGCATGAAACAATCTGCTAAGGCAACAGTATGTTTCGGCGGAGTCCAAATCCTGTTGCAGAACAACAACCTTATTTTCCACAGCATTTCTTAAACTTTTTTTTACTTCCACAATAACATGGTTCATTTCTGCCAAGATTGTGTTCATTAACTTTTGTTTTTATAGGGTTTAAAAGGATTTTTAAGGCTGAAATATCTTCAGATCTGTCAGGGGAAACAGTTATTATTGCGGCCCAATTGTTTTCTTGAAAAATAGCGTTAATCTCTTTTTTTCTTTCATCTGTCTGGACACATATGATAGCTGGATTTTTTTTAGTGCCAAGTTTATGGCGCTTCTTATTGTTAAGATGCTTTACTCCTTTATCACGATCATAGGTCTTGCCGGTTTGTCTGTTAGTAAATATTTTTTTACTCATTTAATTTCCACTATGTAATAAGTTTTTATGGTTTTCTTTTTGTTTCCAAGCTGTAGCTAAAGCTACTCTATTTATTCCATTGAACGGTATATCATTTAAGATAGCATGGTATAAATAAATAGATTTAATCTTTGCATACAAAATTTGGACTAAACAGCTTAAGTAAATACAAATTTTAAATGTTTTCTGATAGAAATGAAAAAGGGTTATGCTAACTTCTTGCAATTGAATACTGCCAGCGAGGGGAAACTGTCAAGATATCAGGGAAGATCAATTACCATTTAAAACAAAATATATAACCATACTCTTTTTCTCATATGGATCTTAAAAACGATACGATTATCTATCTAGGAAACAATAAATCCGGAATCAAAGTAACCGATGATGGTTGTCGGCGTAAGCTCTATCTTGATGGCAACACATTACAGAGCAGCATGTTTTCAGATGATCCAATTACATTGGATTTGCCATACAGTCAGGCGATGATGAGTGCATTGTTGTTTCAACCTGTACCCAAAAAGATGCTGCTAGTCGGGCTCGGTGGCGGTTCAATTGTGAAGTTTCTGCTTAAGTTTTGTCCTGAGTTAAAAATCGAAGTCGCCGAAATTAACCCTGAAGTCGTTGAGGTCGCCCAGCAGTACTTTTTTTTACCAAAAAGTGAACGTCTGCGGATTACCCTTGATCCTGGAGAGGCACTTGTTGCTGACCGCTTTACGGCAGGTGAT
>CAMYOP010000161.1:6554-8676 GCA_947260045.1 uncultured Desulfobulbaceae bacterium | reverse complement strand
TACTTATCACTGTAATGTTTTCAGAAAGTCCTTTTATTCCATCCTTGAGGCAGCATAAGCCTCTTATGCTTAGGGTGATGGGAACTCCGGCCGCGGAGGCTTTGTAGAGTTCGCGAATCATTTCAGGATCCTGGAGCTGATTCATTTTTGCAAAAATTCCGCAGGGGAGATCTTTTTGAGCATTTTCGGCTTCCCGTCGAATCATCTCTGTAAAACGCTCACGCAGGTTATGCGGAGCAACGAGCATGCTGCCAAAACATTTATTGGAAACAGCACCAGTGAGTTCGTTAAAAACTGCTGCCACACTCTTACCTATGTTTGAATTGCAGGTGATAAGACCCAGGTCTTCATACATGCGGGCTGTGCCTGAATGGTAATTGCCTGTGCCAACGTGAACATACTGTTTGATACCATTTTCTTCTTCGCGAATAACAAGCCCTAGCTTTACATGAGTTTTGAGCTGTTCCATGCCATAGACGACGTGGGCTCCAGCACTCTCAAGTTTTTCACCCCAGGCTATGTTTGGCGCCTCATCAAATCGAGCTGTAATTTCAACAAGTACTGCAACCTGTTTGCCGTTTAGGGCAGCTTCCGTGAGGGCTTTAATTATGGGCGAATCACTACTGGTACGGTAGATAGTGAGTTTGATTGCCAGAACTTTAGGGTCACGGCCTGCATTTTGTAAAAAGCGAAGAGTTGACGTATCAAAATCATGATAGGGGTGTTGTACCAGGATACTTCCTTTTTTAATTTCATTAAAAAAATCGTCAGGACGATAGGGATTTAGGTTTGCCAGTCGTTTGTGGGTAACGGGTTGATGTCTGGGGTAATGTAGTTCAGGATTACCAGTTATTCGAAAAGCAGTGAGTTCCCCAGGCCCAAGAAGACCATGGACCATCTGTATGCCGCCATGATCTATTTTGAGTTGTTTTTCGAGCCACTGTTGGAGTTCTTCTGGCATATACGAACAAACTTCAAGACGTGTAACACCTGCAAATCTGCGAGCAGTAAGTTCCGCTGTAACCATGCTGATGATACTACCAGGGGAAAGTCCCTCCATGATTTCATCTTGAGAGAGTCTGTCCCATGGGTCATGATTACACGAAAAAGGTAACTGGAGACTTCTTTTGCTGCTGGAAATAAATTTTTTATATTGGCAATAATGATCTGTTCCAGCGGAACAAAACCTCCTCCTGAAAGTGGAACCCAGCGTGGTCTGTTGGGTGGAACTTTTATTCTGACAAAACGAGGATTTTTTTTCTTTTTATCTTTTACCTGCAGGGCAATGTTTATACCCAGGGTAGAGATGAAAGGAAAGGGGTGCGCACCATCAACAGCCAGTGGGATAAGAATTGGCTCCACAGAATTCTTAAAATAATCATCCACTTCATTTTGTTGCTTGCTGTTGAGATCCTTGTAGTTCAATATGGGGAAACCAGCATCAGCAAGTGCTGGTCGTATTTTATTTTCCAGAAGAGAGCTCAATAACTCGTTTTGCAGGTTGAGCTCTTTGCATGCTTTTAGAAGCGTTTGTCTGGGAGAGAGACCATCAGGAGATGCTTTGTTCTTTTTTCTGGATATTTTACGAAGAAGACCGCCAATGCGTTTCATGGCAAATTCATCATAAATAAGTCCCATGATACCAGCATACTTTACCCTTTCCATAAGTGGGGTGGCTGGATCCTCAGCCAGTTCCAGTACACGTCTGGAAAAGTCCAGCCAGGAAAGTTCACGGTTAATGAAAATTTCCGGGTTGTTCAGGTTAAGTGAATTTGATTCTTTCATGGTACTATTTTCCTGGCTATGTGATTTTGCTGCTCAGCTTGTGCTGTTATTTCAGCGGTTACTCTCTCAGGAACTTAATAAATTATCTCATATCAACAGGCTGGAGTGGAGAAGATGATTGTTAAGAAATAAGAATGTCTGGGTAAAATAATAGAATCTATATTTTGCAAATGAACGCCTTACTCAATAAATATCGGTATTTTATTTCGAACCATTTCTTACTATTAAATAGGATACAGCTGTAAAAACAAATAAATACTTCATCAAAATTTTTTGAAAAGTGATTTGGGCTCAGGCCTTGGGTCTGTCAAATCTCTTGCTAAAGACCTAAGCAGTA
>CAMYOP010000161.1:0-6545 GCA_947260045.1 uncultured Desulfobulbaceae bacterium | reverse complement strand
AGGAACTGGAAAATTCCAATTCCTGGATTACCTGCGGGAGAAACAGTCATGGAGAAAGGTTTTTAAGCTATCTGGCTAGGATTTTCCGTTGCTTAGACAGAATAGCGACCTTTAGTCGGTGACAGAGATTTTAGGAGTTTGTCAATTTTAAAAGCTAGAATCCTTGACCATCAATATTTTTTTTCAACTGGGCAATTTCCAGACCCAGGGAAACACATTGTTTTCCATCCATGCAGGAATCTGCATCAGGCTCTTCAAGGTAATGGGTGAGGGTGTGATTATCTTTGACTAAATGTACGGCCCACGCATTTTTTTCATCATCATGTTCAACATTAATATCAAGGCCGCAAACCCCAATTTCTGGATAGAGAGCAAGAATTTTGTCACATAATTCATCTTTACTATGCATCACTTATCCTCCTAATATTGGTAGTAGTGCAGGAATTTTTATCTTCCTGGCTTTATAATTAAATAATAAATACCTTTAGTCTTTCGTCAATTGCGAAAGTGATAAAACTGTTAAATTAACAGGAAGTGTCAGTGAAATGGTCACTCCTGCCGCATTAAGTATATTTTCCTGGATGATCTTACCTGGTACTGGATAGATAAAATGATTGAAACAAATTCTCATAATAAATTCCTAGATCTTGTCACAAAGCGTCAAAGTGTCAGGGCATACCTACCTGAAACAGTTGAAATCGAAAGGATTTTACTCTGCATTGAAGCTGCCCGACTGGCGCCATCTGCCTGCAATGCTCAACCCTGGACATTTATTGTGGTCAATGATAAAGAGGAAAAAAATAAACTTGCCGACCTGACTGCAAATCGACTTCTTCCTTTAAATCATTTTACCAAGCAGGCGCCTGTCCATATAGTCATTGTTGTAGAGGCGGGTAATCTTACGGCTAAGATGGGTTCTGTTATTAAAAAGAAAGATTTTTCATGGATCGACCTTGGAATAGCTGCAGAGCATTTTTGCCTGCAAGCGGCAGAAATTGGTCTTGGGACCTGCATGCTTGGCTGGTTTAAGGAGGAGAAAGTCAAGGAGCTCTTGGCAATTCCTTCCCAAAAACGAGTTGGTCTGATTATTACGCTGGGTTACCCCGCAAGTGAGACAATTCGTCCTAAGCAGAGGAAAAGTTTAGAAAAAATTATAAGGTGGAACAGCTATGCCTAGGAGTCTATCGGGCTAAGTATAGTTCCAACAGGCTTAAATTTGTTCTTTGACATCTGAATCAAGATTATTGCTGTTACTCTATCGTTTCCAATGGTAACCTGGATCTCCTTGTCAACTGCAGTCTAACAGCTATAGTCCTTGATAAAGTCCTTTGAACCACAGGCCGGCAATGGCCGAGAGTCAGGATCGTTGAAATTTCACTGCTTTTTGGCATCCGGCTCATTTGATGTAGCTTTGGGAGGGCAACCTTTCCGACCAGTCTTCTTGTCGTAGGCTTTTTTCTTCACTTCATACTCGGCTTTCCTGGTCTCGGTCTCAACACGCATCTCCTCTGCCAGGGCACGCTTCGCTTCCTGAATCTTTTGCAGACGGCACACCTACTGCATAGGCGAGAGGAGCAGACTTACCATCATTGCTTGGCTGTAGGGCGGCAGCCTTCGCCGTTCTGTTTCGTCGGGACGGTAAATCTCTCGCAGATTAAGCTGTGTCAACAAATCCTTGATAAAGTACACAAAATTATCCTCAGGTAATCACTGTTTCATGTCCCGAGGGAACAAGAACAGTTGGTCTGAATTATATGGCCGGAATCGTGCTGTTGTTTTCATGCGAAAATATAATATGTTGTCAATGGATAGACTATGAAAACAATATGTTAATTGACGACAACCAGAATGATGAAAAATTATTCTCTGACAGGCTCCTAGTTTATTTTTTAAGGGGATAATATCTTCTTTTATATATAACTAGCCAAACTCAAAGGCTATTCTAGCTTAATTGTTGGTAACACGAATCGTTTCCCTAGTCCAATTGAAAGGGTAATCATTTTTTTCGGTTGCCGTGCAATGCTTTTCACGGAGTCAGTGAAAAGTTATTGACTTCCAAATAGCTGTTATGTAATGATTAATAATGATTATTAGAGTGGTTGGTTCACAGTTTGCCTGAACAGGATAGGTATGTCTGAAGACATGGCCTCTCTGGGCCATTAAGATGCGCCAATCGATGTGAACATTGGTCTTTGCGCTAAAGCCCCTTCTTCTTTCCTATAACCTGTTGAGCCAGGCCTGTGTTGATATGATCCACCACTTTCTGCATGCAGTTCACTCTGCTGCTATGCAGGGTTCGTGCTTTTAATGTTTTGTATATTTTGACCAAGTGTTTCTTTATAACCAGTACAAAGGAGGCAGTAAGGATGAAAGGTACAAAGATTTTATTGAGTGCTGCAGCATTATTCCTGAGCGTAGGACCGGTTCTTGCCGATAACGCTTTGCAGGAAGAGGCAAAGGGGAGCTTTGCTCCGATTCCAGCCACCGCCCCTGAATTGAAGAGTAACCCAGCGACCACGGATAAGGTTGAGCTGGGAAAAATACTCTATTTTGACCCTAGGCTTTCAAGCAGTGCCCTGATCAGCTGTAACACCTGCCATAATGTTGGTCTTGCCGGTGCTGACTTTCAGGAGACCTCCACCGGGCATGGCTGGCAGAAGGGACCGCGAAACTCACCGACGGTCCTTAATTCAGTGTATAATGTGGCCCAGTTCTGGGATGGACGGGCCAAGGATCTAGCTGAGCAGGCCAAGGGGCCGGTACAGGCCGGCGTGGAAATGAATAACACCCCGGAAAATGTCCTCAAAACCCTGAACAGCATGCCGGAGTATATTGATTTGTTCAAGAAAGCCTTTCCGGGTGAGAAAGACCCCGTTACTTTTGACAACATGGCTAAGGCCATCGAGGTCTTTGAGGCGACCCTTGTGACCCCGGATTCTCCTTTTGACCGTTTCATGGGCGGAGATACCAAGGCTCTCAACGAAACCGAACAGAAAGGACTGCAGGCGTTCATGGACAAAGGCTGTGTCGATTGCCACGGTGGAATCAATATGGGTGGTGACGACTATTATGGTTTCGGGGTAGAGCAAAAGCCGGCCACAGAGATTATGGCCGGCGACAAGGGCCGTTTCGTGGTCACCGAGGTGGTGGAAGATGAGTTCGTCTTTAAATCACCGTCACTGCGAAATATCGAGCTGACCCCACCCTATTTTCATTCCGGTAAGGTCTGGCGCTTACAGGAGGCGGTAACTGTTATGAGCGACGCCCAGCTGGGCACCAAGCTGACCGAAAAGGAAGTGGGCCAAGTGAGCGCTTTTCTGAAAACAACCACCGGTAAACAACCGTTGGTCGAGCATCCGATTCTGCCCAAGCCTACGGATAGCACGCCAAAGCCTGACCTGAGCATGGAGGTTGTGAAAAAGACCCATTAAGCGTTCGTTTTCCGTTTTTATTTCCGACAACGGGCGCCATGTAAGTGGAGCCCGTTTTTTTTCTGTTCCGCATCTTCCCGTTAACACACAACTCATCAATTCTACTGCGTAAACATGAGCTATGAGGAGCAATTAAAACAAGCAGTGTTTTTAGTTTGTAGGATTTCTCCTTTCTTCATTTGCACTGGAAATATTTATCTGTTTTGATAAATTCCTTCCTCCAGAACTTAAATTTGCCCTCACCATTTCAGACTCTTTAAATGCCTAAAAGTAGTATAGCTACCATACGGTGCCAAAAAGTTTTACTTTCTCTTTGTCAGGATAAGGCTGAAGATAAAACGGCTTTTCTTCTTTAACTCCAATAGGGAAGGGAGGATTTTGTTGAACATGCTCATTTTCACCTTTTTTAAAAAGATATCGTGCCTATAATATCTACATATGAAAACGACTAACCATGAGCAAATTAAAATCAAATTTTATAAGGGGGGCCAAGAACTAATTGTAAGTGTTTTTTAGTGGATTAAATTTATAGGAGGCTGTATGGGCAATTGTAAAATATTTTCAATACTTTTCATTTTTCTTTTTCTGTCATCTTCTGTTGCCTTAGGCCAGATGGGTGCAGATACTTCTATGTTACAAAATGTTAATGCAAAACAGGCTATGGCAATTGCAAATCAATGGAAGTGGACCGACAAAAACATAAAAACATATGTAAGCCCAAGGGAGGTAGTGTTCAAATTTCCAGACGGTACAATTAAAAAAGTGGCACTGCCTCAAGATGAAATGGTAGTCGCAATTGCTCCCTATCTTACCTATACCCATACCTGAGGGACACATTATATATCCTCCTGTCAGGGGGAATTGGTAACGACTAAGTTACATGTGAAAGCAGTGGGAAGTAGTAATAAAGTACTGGTGGAAGGGCCCGTAACAACTATGGCTAATGGTTTTTTTGAGCTTTGGCTGCCTCGTAATGAGAAGGTTCAACTCACTATCTCTGGTTTAGGGAAAACTGTAACAGGAATGCTTGAAACCAATGACAAAAGTAAAACATGCCTAACAACCTATCATTTACAATAAGTAACTTGACCTGAGATACCATGTCTCTATCAATTTAAATCAACATTCCTCCATTTGAAGTGGTAAAAACGTGAATGGAGGGATTGTTGTTTTATCTGGCAACTCCTTTCATTCCTGTGGTCCATATTCTATACAGTTAGATTCAGCATTTTTTGCAATATTTTAGAAAAAGAGCTCCTTGCTCCCTTTTTGGCATGCTTTTAGCATCCGATACGTGAAGACTATTGCAACAGGGAGGTTACTATGGATGGTATATTATTTCTTGTTTTGTGGCTGGGCGCTTCTCTTGTTCACACATTGCTTGATCTGATGGACCAGAAGGGTCCTGAAGAGGTCAGTTGATTTTTCCTAAACAAGGGCATCAAGTGTTGCATTTGGTCGCTGCGAAAATATGATGTAATGGGTTTCGTGAAAAAAACGTAATTAAAAAGAAACATTTTTGAAATCAGTATTACTACGAACTGAGCTGGATCCATAAAATGGAGAAGTAGCAAGCAAGGTTGGAAAAAGACAAAGTATGTAGGGGTTGTTTTTGATGAACAACCCCTTTCTTTTTAATTGTGGATATTTAACAAGGACCGGCTGATTGTACTGCCTTTGATGTTTGTTCTGCAAATTGTTGAAAATTTTTACAAAACATATCTGCAAGTTTTTGAGCCTGGGTATCATAGGCTTGCTTATCTTCCCATGTGTCTCTGGGGTTAAGCACTTTTTCTGGGACATTTGGACATGAAACAGGAATGTGTAAGCCGAAAAACGGTTCTTCCACTGTCTCTATACCATTGAGTTTTCCATCAAGAGCAGCATTGACCATGGCTCTGGTATGGGAAATCTGCATACGTTTCCCTATCCCGTACGGGCCTCCTGTCCAACCAGTGTTGATCAGCCAGACATTTGCCTGGTGATTTTCCAGTTTTTGACCAAGTAGCTCGGCGTAACGCATTGGATGCATTGGCATGAAGGGTGCACCATAACAAGCACTAAACACTGGTGAGGGCTCTGTTACGCCACGTTCTGTGCCGGCAACTCGTGCAGTGTAACCGCTGATGAAATGATACATTGCCTGTTCTTTTGTTAATCTGGCAATTGGTGGAAGTACACCAAAGGCATCAGCGGAAAGGAAAATGATAGTCTCAGGATGTCCACCCATTCCTGTTTTGCTTGCATTGGGAATAGAGCTGATGGGGTAAGCACCTCTGGTGTTTTCTGTAAAATCATCACAATCAAGATCGACTCTCCTGGTGTTTGAGTCAAGACATACATTTTCCAGAATAGTCCCAAAGCGTCTGGTTGTAGAAAAAATTTCAGGCTCAGCAATTGGTGAGAGGTGAATGAGTTTGGCATAACAGCCACCCTCAAAGTTGAATACACCTTTGTTTCCCCATCCATGTTCATCATCGCCTATAAGGGTTCTCTTTGCATCTGCGGATAAAGTAGTTTTCCCTGTACCGCTCAGGCCGAAAAAGAGAGCCGTGTCTCCTTCTGGGCTGATGTTGGCTGAACAATGCATTGGCAAAACGTCTTTTTGTGGCATGAGGTAGTTCATGACTGAGAATATGGACTTTTTCGTTTCACCAGCATAACTTGTGCCACCGATCAGGATGAGTTTTTTCTTAAAATTAAGAATGATAAAAGTCTCGGAATGAGTTCCGTCAAGGCTTGGAGATGCATGAAAACGTGGCGCATTTATGACTGTAAAGGTGGGGACATGATTTTGTAGTTCTTCCGGGCTTGCCTGGATGAACATATTGCGGGCAAAGAGGCTGTGCCAGCCATATTGGGTAATAATACGAATAGGGAGTCGATGTTCGGGATCAGCTCCGGCAAAACAATCTTGGACAAAAATATCCTGGGTTTGCAGGTGACTTATCATGCGGTGATGCAATTGATCAAAATGGGCTTCACTAATAGGAGAGTTTATATCTCCCCACCAGATTGTATCTTGCGTCTCAGGTTCCTGTACAATGAACTTATCATTTGCCGAACGACCTGTATGGTGACCTGTTCGAACCACAATGGGGCCAAGATGTGAAA
>CAMYOP010000160.1 GCA_947260045.1 uncultured Desulfobulbaceae bacterium | reverse complement strand
GGCCTGAGGCTATGATATTCCCAGACATTTTTTACAGGTTTGCCAGTTGTTCAGGACCACGCTGAATACCAATGACTTTTCCTTGGATCAGAACTTCGCCAAGACCATAGTCCATGGTTTGGTAGTTATCATTTTCCGGCTTCAGGCTGATATGGTCACCATGGTAAAAAAAGCGTTTTACAGTGGCTTCTTCCTCTTTGATGAGGGCCACTACGATCTCTCCGTTTTCGGCAAACTGTCGTGGCTCGCATATGGCCAGATCACCATGCAGGATGCCTGCCTTGATCATGGAATCCCCACGAACGCGTAGGGCAAAGATGTTTTTGGCACGAAAGATTCTCTTGTCGACAATGATAGTGCCATCCCACTCCTGCTGGGCGTATAGCGGTAATCCAGCCGCAATTTGCCCCAAAACAGGGACTTCACGACTGTGAAAATCCTGTTTTTGTTCTTCCTTTATTTCTTCAAGCAGTTCAATGTCGCGGCTGTAGTGGCCCCCGCGCTTGATATAGCCTTTTTCTTCCAAGGTTAAAATAAGGCGGGCAACCGCAGTATGGCTGATGTCAAGGGAAGAGGCAGCCTGGCGAAGACTGCTTGTCCTGCCGTGCTGTTTGATTTCACGGACAAGGTAGTCATACATATCCTGCTGTCTGCTGGTAAGAGTGGGGCGCATGATTGATCACCGTAATGTGAATAAGAAAAGAAAATGTACTAATTATGTAATATAGGGATATTGACAAAGAGTCAAATGTTTTTTGGAATGTGCAGCGTGATCGTTTTAGGAAGGATGGAGGTGGGGAGAGGTTGAAAAGCAAGCCAGATCAGTTCACACTCTGGAAAATTCAAGCTTTGACAGCCAGGATCTGGACAACGGCGCCAAGACCGTTATGGTATTTGCCCTCATGAATTTCTCTTTTACATTGAGTCTCATGCTGCAATGACAGGCCTTTAATTTCCTGTTTGAGGCTTTCCAGGTCCATCATGAGTTCTTCGACGGGAGGACCACCTGTTCCAAGGGTTAACTGTTCTGGTGTGTAGGCCTCAAGCAGAAAAACACCTCCTGGTTTCAGGCCAGCATAAATCTGCTCGTGGAGTTTTTTTCGGATAGCTGGTGGTAAATGGCAGAAGATGGAAACAATAGCCTCAAAGCTATCTGGCACTATGGAGTAATGATCAAGATCCGTGACCACGGTCTCAATGCTGACATCGTGCTCTTTGGCAAGCGCTTGGGCTTTTTTCAGACCCACAGAAGAGGAGTCGACCGCAGTAACATCAAAGCCATGTCTTGCTAGAAAAACAGCATTTCTGCCTTCACCTTCGGCAAGGCAGAGCACCTTGCCTTTTGGTAAGACGTCCAAATGTTCTACAAGAAAATCATTTGCCCGGTCACCATAGGCGTAGCCGGGTTCTTGATACCGCGCATCCCACATATTTAATTATTTGGGGCAGATTTCTGACAACTGGTTTTCCAGCAACAACCGTTCTGGTCACAGGTGATGACGTCTGCAGTTTCATAGCATGCAGCATTGCCTTCTGCCTTTTGAATGGCATGGATCAGCTCAGCTTTTCTCATTTTAGAAGGCTTAATTCCCATGGCCTTGGCCTTTTCTTTTACTTGTTTTAAATTCATTGGATTCTCTCCCTGCTTATAATAGAATTTGCTAATAATTTATGACACATTTGCAAGAGGCTTTACCTACCATTTCCTGACCAGTTCAGCAAGAGCTTGTGCCCGAATTTTCGTAAATAAGCGTATATGTCATGGAATTTTACCTAAAGTGTAAGAGAGCTTTTTGCAACACTCACTGTTCGTGTTGCTTATGTATGCTGGCAGGGCAATTTTTTCTCACTTCTTCCAGCACAAGTGTTTTGGATTGTAGGGTGTTGATTCGTCCTCTAATCTCAGTCCTTAGGAATATGTAGTATATTTCATCTTGCACTATTTTTTTTGCACAAGCAAAGTTTTTTTTGTTTCTGGAAAGCTTACGACAAACTGGCCAAAATAAGGATATGGAAGAATCCGCTTCATATGTATCAAAAAATTGTATTCATTTTTTCCCATTGAGTCTCTCTATAGGAAGCAAAGGAATAATTTTTCAACGGTATCAGTGCTCAGTGAAAAAAGCCGGGTAGGGAATATTTATTTTTTGCAAAGATGCGTTTAAAGAGTAGAAGGCTTCAGTTGGATAGGCTATACATAACTGATTTTTCAATACGATTTTCAAACCATTCTCCCTTAAGACTTTTAGAATTGATTCAATAGTCAGCACATGAAAAACAGGATCGATAAAATTCGCAGCTTTTTATCAAATAAATTATCGCATAACGGCTTGTTGTCCCTTGCCGATCAGTTTGTTGCCAGTCTGACCAATTTTTTAACAGGTGTGATAATCGGTCGCACTTGTGCTCAGGAAGAATTTGGCCTCTATATGCTTTGTTTTAGCACCATTTTGCTGGTTGCGGACGTCCAAATGTCCTTGATCTCAGCCCCTTATATGGTTTTCAGCCAGCGATTGACAGGGAAGCGGCTAGCTCGGTATACAGGCAGCATCTTTATTCACCAGGTGGTGTTGTCCGCCTTTCTCGTGCTCATTCTTGTTGCGGCTGGCATTTTGTTTACCTGGACAACGATTTTTTCATACATTGAAGGCTATGAACACTATTCGACCATCCTCTGGACCATGGCTGTCACTGTTTCCTTTGTTCTGTTGCGCGACTATTTGCGTAAAGTCAGTTTCGCCCGCCTTAAAATGATGAATGCTCTCTTTATTGATGCTATTTCCGGCGTTATTCAGCTCCTTGGTTTGTCTCTGCTTGCCACGTATGGTCTCCTCTCTGCAAGCAATGCCTACTGGGTGATAGGAATTGCCTGTGGCATAACTTCACTTCTCTGGTTTGCCAGGAATAGAGAATTGTTTTCCTTCAGCGGTCTTCACTCCTTAGCTGATTTTCGTAAAAACTGGCGCTTTTCCAAATGGGTTTTTCTAAGTGGTATGCTGTGGGCGGTGGGGATGACCCTCTATCCATGGTTTCTAGCAACTTTTCACGGAACAGCTGAGACAGCGATCTGGGGGGCCTGTTTTGCCATTGCCGCTCTCGGCAATCCTTTACGTCTTGGTGTGCAGAACTTTCTTGGACCTAAAGTTGTTCAAGCCTATCTAAGGGGTGGAATATTTTATCTGTCCAAGTTCGTTATCAAGGCCGCCTGTCTCTTTGCACTTATTGTTCTGCCGTTTTGTCTGATCTTGTTTTGGTATGGCGATTTACTCGTTATCAGCTTATATGGGGAAAAATATGGAGGCAATGGCTTGATTGTAACGATTCTTGCTCTGAATATGCTTGTTGGCTCCTCAGCTTTTGCTCTTTCCCGAGCTTTTCTGGCAATGGAGCGATCAGATCTTTTTTTCAGAGCAAATTTTGTTCCCTTGGTTTTTTTGTTCACAGCAGGATTGTTCCTGGTTAAAAAATATGCCACATTGGGTGTTGCCATGGCTCTCATAAGTAGCACCATGGCAACTTCCATAGTGATGCTCATCATGTTTATCAAATTATTAATCAATGCTCGGGCCAGGCAAAAGGCAGCTGCTGCTGTGGCGGGGAGGGATCACTTGGGCAGTTGAAAAGATGAGGTCCAGTAAGACAGACATTTTTCACTAAATGACATCTAACTTTCTCGTGTGACTGCTATGTGTTACTTGTCAGGCTTGTTGATGGATTCATCGAGTATTCTGCGAATTCTGACGGCAAGTTGACTGGGAATAATAGGTTTGTTGATAAACTCCATACCAGGATCCAGCACACCATGATGGGCTATTATGTTATCTGTATAGCCTGACATGAAGATGGTTTTTTTGCCTGGTCGTATTTTCTGAACCCTTTCTGCAAGTTCTCTCCCATTCATTCCAGCCATGATTACATCTGTGAGAAGGAGGTCGAAATCCAGAGCTGGATCTTCGGCGATCCTGATTGCCTCTTCTCCTGATGAAACGCTTATGACCGTATAGCCAAGATGTCTTAATGAAGCGGAAACCAGATTGCGGACACCAAAATCATCATCCACAACCAATATACATTCATTGCCATAATGATTTACCTTTGGTGCACCCTCAAGGATACCTTTTGATTTTATTTCACTTGAGGCGGGAATATACACCTTGAACGTTGACCCTTTGCCAAGTTCACTGTAGACAAAAATATGGCCACGATGTTGCTTGACAATGCCAAAGACAGTGGCAAGACCAAGGCCTGTTCCCTGGGATTTATGCTTGGTCGTAAAAAATGGTTCAAAAATCTTTTTTTGAATTTCTTTTTCCATACCTTCGCCGCTATCGGCAACAGCAAGGATGAGATACTGACCAGGACGCACATCTTCATGGTTTGCGGTGTACGATTCATCCAGTATTACGACATCGGTTTCAATTGACAGCTTTCCTCCATCAGGCATTGCATCTCTGGCGTTTACTGTAAGGTTCATTAAGACCTGCTCAAGTTGCCCTGGATCTGCCTTCACTGTTGCAGCGTTTGCTGTCAGATTAATGCTTAAGGAGATATCTTCACCAATGAGCCTGCTCAACATTTTTGTCATGTTGCTGACCAGTTCGTTTAAGTTCACTGGTTCCATTTTTAAAACTTGTTTCCGGCTAAAAGCAAGGAGCTGCTTGGTCAGGACCGCTGCTTTTTTGCCAGCAATATGTATTTGCTCGAAGGTTTCCTGGAGAGGATTATCATCAGACATTTGTAATAACGAGAGTTCACTGTAGCCAATGATTGAAGTAAGCAAGTTGTTGAAATCATGGGCAATTCCACCAGAAAGACGACCAACAGCCTCCATTTTTTGCGCTTGCAGGAGTTGCTCCTCAAGGTTTTTACGAATACTGATATCCTGGACATTGGCCACTCTGTACAACATTTCTCCATCTTCATCTTTTACCACGGTGATATTCATGAGAACTGGGAATGTTGTACCGTCTTTATGTTGATGGATGGATTCAAAGGTCAAATGTCCTAGTTTATTTATTTTTTTTATAATTTCGGGCAAGTCTTCACGTACAGCTGGTGCGTATACGTGGTTCACAGGTTTACCGACTAATTCTTCAACTGTATAGCCATGTAATGAGGCATAAGCAGGATTCATATAATCCAGGGTTCCATCTGAACCATCGCTTATGGCAATGCCCATCTTGATGTGCTCAAACATATGCTGCCAGCGTTCAAGTTTGACTTGGGCGTCCTTTCGCTCCGATATGTCACGCGCCAGAGCAAGCAGATAGGTCTTATTCCCTTTTTTAAAAGTACCAATCTTGATTTCTACAGGGAAGGAACTCCCATCTTTTCTTGCATGGCAGCTCTGAATTAAAACTGATTTTTTTGTTGTAACTTCTTTAAAATGTGCTGAGAATTGTGCAGTACTGAAGTTTTGGTCAAGGTGCGGTACGGTCAACTTGAAGAGCTCTTTTCTGCTATAACCCAGGCTTTTGCAAGCCTGACGATTAAAATCAACAAAAGTGCCATCTTTACGGACAACAAAAAAGGCATCGGTGGCATTTTCCACAAGATTGCGAAAGCGACTCTCACTGGCTCTCAGTTCATCCTCAATGCTTTGGCGTTCAATAATTTCTCCCTCAAGTGCCTGATTTGAATACATTAATTCACGAGTCCGTTCTTCCACTTTGTAATCTAATTCAGAGTTGAATGTTTTTAATTCCTCTATGAGGGTAAGATTATCAATTCTGGCAGCAATTTGTTCCGTTATACGATGAAGAAGGGTGGAGAATTGTACGAGTTGGTCATCCTTGGAATTGTCAGCAAAGAGAAAGAGACTCGACTCTGAAAAAAGGGTGGGGAAAGGTATCAGTAAAATTGTCTTCGGGCGAAATTTTTCAGGAAAAAGCTCATCAATGAGAAGGGATTGACATTCCTTGTTACACAGCAAAGTCGTACCGCTTTGCAAAATTACGCGAACGGAATCTGAAAGGGAAATTTTTCTCCCAGTTAACTCTTCATTAGAAAAGAGAGTGTAAGCCTTTTGGATGACCAGTTCTCCCTGTTCAGAATCGCACCAGGCGCAAAAAGGAATATCTTTCAACAGGGAGATCTGCTCAAGGCCAATGGAAAGTACCTTGCTTATATCTGTTGTATGGTTAAGCTGTTCGCCGATTATACCAAGCAAGAGCGTTTCTTCAGCTCGTTCGCTTAAACTGTCATTTTCCAGTTCCAGAATTCTGATTTTATCGCGCAGCTATTGAATAGTCTCTTGATGTTCTTTAGCCATTTTCGTCTCTTCTGAAATAGGCGATCATTTCCTGCAGGAGCCATTCTGGCTCATCTTCCTGTATCAAATGACCTGCTGTGGAAATCCGAGAAAGACGGCTGTCAGGCAGGTTGGCGTGTAGCTTTTCGGAGATTGCTGCACTGAGAAATGCATCTGCATCACCTCTTATAATGAGAACAGGAAGGTTCAGTTTGTTGAGATCAGCACTGATCTCCATCAGGTCTTTATTGTCAAGGCACCGGGCAAAATGAAGAAAGGCTTTTCTGCCTTCTTCTGCTTCCAGGGGTTTTTTTAAAAGAGTAATAAATTCTTCATCCACATTTTTTTTATTATATACGGTTCGTTTAATAAGAAGTTTGAAGGTTC
>CAMYOP010000159.1 GCA_947260045.1 uncultured Desulfobulbaceae bacterium | reverse complement strand
TGCGAGAATTTCGTCTGTGTAGTTGGCCTCATGTTGCATACGGGAAGTCAAAGCTACCATACCCAGGTTGTGAGCATTCATGATGGCATTGATGTCACCGGTCAGGCCAAGAGAGAAAGGGGTCAGAGGAATACATTGGGCAAGGCCACCGCCAGCAGCACTTCCCTTAATGTTCATGGTCGGCCCGCCTGAAGGTTGGCGAATGGCACCAATAACTGATTTGTTGCGTTTACCGAGGCCCTGAACAAGTCCCATGGCACAGGTGGATTTTCCTTCACCAAGCGGCGTAGGAGAAATAGCTGTAACGTCGACGTATTTTCCGTCTGGTTTGTTTTGGAGCCTGTTTAGGATTTTGCTGTAATCAAGCTTTGCAACATAGTGGCCATGGGGAAGTAATTCTTCCTTGTCTAAGCCAAGTTCTTCTCCAAGCTGGTACACAGTTTTCATGCGGCTTTCTGCTTCTTCCGCAATCTCCCAGTCCGCGTGTTTGGTGGGATCAAGAGCCATTGGAACCTCCTTATTTGTTCATGATTCTATTTGACTGTAATAGTTTATAGCGCAAACATTGTTACCCATAAATGGCAAACATGAAAAACTCAAATTAAATCAAATATTATTGAAAAAGTCAAGATTTCGTTTGTGCAACTTGTGCTTGATGGTTTTAGCCTGAGATGGAATGGATAAAACACCTTGCCACTCAGTGTGCTGAATGTCTGATTTTTTATTGTGCAATTAAAAAGTATCATTTGCACAATAAAAAAAACACATGAAATTATGGTTTAAAAATTTCTTGCTCTATTTGAAATGTTGAACCGCACAGCCTTAATTGTAAATGAAAATAAGAAAAAGGAAATTATTTAATAACCCCTTCAAATCGTTTTTTAAATTCCTCATGTAGTGGAATCATAACTTCACGCATGGAAGGCTCAGCTGCCTTGGTGGTTCTCAAATTGAAAATATGCTGCCACTCATCAAGGTTGGCATATACTATGAGTTCTGTCTTGCAGGAGTTGGGTAAAACAGTACGGGCTGCTTGTGGGGTAGATGATTCAAGGAGCTCCAGGTACATTTTTTCAGTGTCTGCCATGGCTTTTTCCCAGATAGCATATTCTGAACTTCCTTCTTGGTAAAACATTGGTTTGATAAAAGTAACTTCACCGCCGAATTTATTTTCTGAATATCGGCAGTAACGTTGGCTTTCCTGGAGGAAAGAACAGGGACGGTGTCTGACAATCTCATGGGTTACTGCACGGTTGATGATAAATTTTACGCCGATATGTCTGTGCCTGCCGCGTGGTTCGGGGGGCATGGTGTCTACTTCTGACAATGGAACTTTTGCAACATTTATTGACTGGACCTGTTGTGACGTATTTTCCGGAAGTATGGTATCAAAGAAATAGGGATGGCGTTTTGCCAGAAACAGGGCGGCAGCAAGGGTCAAATCACAGTTTGGATGATGAATGAGCATCTCTCTAAAAGCCCTGATAGAGCCGGTCAGCAAGATGGTACTGTTATCACCAAGGTCAACTTGAAAGTAACGGGGTTGGCGCAGGAAAAAATCTACCAGCGGTTCACTGCTCTTACATTGCAGCCAAAGAGTGACAACTCCCATTTCTAGCACAGAGTTGTGTCCATGCTGGGCCATTTTCTGGACAAAGGGAGTTGCTGAGTTCTGGTCAATTTTATCCTCACTCTTGTAGCAAATGCGTCCGCAATATTCTATCCGAACTGCAAGGCTTTGCTGGTCAAGTTCATCAAGGACAGTGTAAGAAGGATCGATAATTTTCATAATGCGCCTGTCAGGTTCCTGAAGTTAAAGTTTTAGGCCTTTGAAATATGTTCGATTTGAGATTTTTCACAACTTTCATCATTCCAGGTCAACTCTCTATACCGCTGTTTCCTAGAAAAGATTCATGGTGCATAATCGAATTGTTTTGCCAGGCATTGAAAATTGGTGGGTTTTTAACAAACCCACCAAAGGATATGTTTTTAAAGCAGGTAAATATCTCTGGTATTCAGAAAAATCATTGCTGATACTATAAGTTATTGGGATCCCAAAAGGGAGACAGCTCTCTTAAATTTGCAATGATTCCTGGTAAAGTTTCCAGGACAAAATCAATTTCCTGATCAGTATTATAAACAGAAAGGCTGAAGCGGATAGAACCATGTGCTGCTGTAAATGGAACACCCATGGCCCGCAACACATGTGACGGCTCAAGAGACCCAGAAGTACAGGCTGATCCAGATGATGCACAAATTTTATACTGGTTCATGTGGAGAAGAATAGCTTCACCTTCAACAAATTCAAAACTGATATTTGTGGTGTTGGGTAGTCGCTGTTCTTTGTTACCGTTCAGCATGGAACGGGGAATAGAGGCCAGTAAACCTTGCTCAAGGCGATCACGCATAGCCCGCACTCTTGAGTTTTCCTCTTCCATATGCAAGTGGGCCAGTTCGCAAGCTTTACCAAGTCCGATAATGGAAGCAACATTTTCAGTGCCGCCTCGGCGGCCATCTTCCTGGTGCCCACCGTTTAGAAAAGGTATATACGGGGTTCCTTTGCGGACATATAAAACACCGACACCCTTTGGTGCGTGGAGTTTGTGGCCCGAGATGGACAGGAAGTCAATGGCGGATTCCTTCATGTTGATAGGAATTTTACCAACAGCCTGGACTGCATCTGTATGAAAGAGAATGTCTTTTGACTTGGCAAGCTGCGCCATTTCCTCAACAGGAAAAATAACACCTGTTTCATTATTGGCCCACATGGCAGAGACAATTGCTATGTCGTCTGAAAGGCTTTCCGCGTACTTTGCCATATCAAGAGTTCCGTCTTCAGCAACTTGCAGACGGGTAATGCGATGTTTATGGCCAGTAAGCAGGTCGAGGTTGTCACAGAGGCTTTTGATGGCAGGGTGTTCAACCCTGGTTGTTACTATATGACGTTTGTCAGGAAAGGTCTGGAGGCCTGACAAAACTGCAGTTGAATCACTTTCAGTGCCACAGCTGGTGAAAATGATTTCCTGGGGCATCGCCCCGATCAGATTAGCGATTTTTTCTCTGGCTTTTTCAATCTCGCGCCCAACCTGTCCGCCAAAAGAATGCATTGAGGACGGGTTGCCATAACAATCGGTGAGATACGGCATCATCGCATCCACAACTTCAGGTGCAACCATGGTTGTGGCATTATTATCCATATAGATTATGTCATCACTGCCGCAGTCCATTATTTTGCCTCCTCAACGATTAAGGTATCGATAACCTGTTCACGTAGTTTCTTTTCCACGTATTGCTTAATCGTTGTTTCAGATTTCTGGCAGCTTCGGCATGCTCCGAGCAAAGAGACTGTAACAAAATCGCCATCTACATCAATAAGTTCGATGTCACCATCATCTTTTTCTCTTTCCATCACCTCTTCGATTTTTTTAATTTTTTGCAGTGTTGTCATTTTCTGCTCTTTATTAACTGACTGCATGGGAATTGCGACAAGATTGACTGATGCCTGAAGAAGATCTCGCAGGCGGTCTTCGCATTTACCACAACCACCACCAGCTTTTGTGAAGTTGGTGATTTCTTCAACAGAGCGCAGGTTGGATTCTTGAATAGCTCTGCTTATTTCCAGATCAGTAACACCGAAACATTCGCAAACCACCTCACCTTCTGCCATGGGGAGGATAACGCCGCGATAATTGGCAATAGCGGCTTCAAGAGCTTCCCTTCCCATGACCGAACAGTGCATTTTTTCTTTAGGGAGTCCGCCCAGAAAATCGGCGATGTCTTCATTGGTAATTTTTTCAGCTTCTTCAAGCTTCATGCCCTTGACCATCTCTGTAAGAGCGGAAGATGAGGCAATGGCAGAGGCGCAACCAAATGTTTTGAACTTGGCATCTGTGATGATGTCTTCATCATTTACGTGTATTGTAAGTTTGAGGGCGTCGCCACAGGCAAGAGACCCCACCTCGCCGACACCGTTGGCATTTTCAACCTGGCCAACATTGCGAGGGTTCATGAAATGTTCATTGACTTTGTCAGTGTATTCCCACATAGGTTTTTCTCAAATGTATGTATTTATAAGTAGTTGTGAATGCTTCCCGTAGAATGGATGGCATGCACGAAAAATGTATCAGTAATGTGAATAAATACATTAAGCAAGAAGGCCGATTTCGGCAAGCATGGATTTAGCAGAATTAACAAGTTCTTTTGTATCTTCAGCATTTCTGGCTTCTACATAAAAACGGACCTTTGGTTCAGTGCCAGATGGTCTGATCATGATCCAGGAGCCATCTTGGAGAAGCATCTTGCGGCCATCAATATCTATGACCTGGGCAATGGTTTTGAAGCTGGAGCCGATTTGGATTTGGCTGCCTTCACTATATTTTTCAAGCCTTGCAAGGGTACTCGTGAGTTCGTTGCCCTGTTGTGATACGGTAACGCCATCGCGGTCTGGATAAAAAGCCCCAAATTCATTTTCAATATCATGGAGATACTCACTGAGGTTTTTGCGAAGGGTCATTATCATATCAAGGGCTAAAATGAGGCCGATATAGGCATCTTTCTCAGGGGTATGGCCTATGACGGAAATACCGTCAGACTCTTCAAAATAGACAAGCGCTTTGCCCATGACAGGCTTGAATTCCTTGAAGCCCACCTTTGGCTCAAAGGTTTCCTCGCCAAGTCCTTTGGCAATGGAGTTTGCCAGGTTACTTGTGGCAACGGTTTTGGCAACCAGGCCTTTTTTTCCTTTAATTTCATGGATAAAATGATAGGCCATGGCCCCAAATTGGTTCATGCTTATTTCCTGAATACCGTCGGTGAACCTTATACGGTCACCATCTGGATCGATGATTGCACCAAGTTTGAATTTTTCTGATCGCTTGGCTAAAACATTGAGTACAGGAATCATATTGGCAGAAGAGGGTTCAGGAGCTATGCCGCCAAAGGTGTAGTCATTGTTGTCGCGCAAAACTTGAAGCCTCTTGGTTTCTGGATTTTTAAAAAGATCTAAGATGTTATTGCGAGACGCTCCGTGGACACAGTCAACTGCTACAAATATTTCCTCATCTCGTTCAAACTTGCACAACAGTTCATCATAGCGAATTGCGTGTTTGCCGAAATTTTTTAAAACCAGGTTTTGCCAGCTGAGTAGGGCATTCTCCTGGACAACACCAGGAATTTGCTCAAGGGGACGTTGAAGGTCTATATCTTGGGGTAAAAATTCAGATTTGCCAGTGTCTATTATTATACGAGCCTGTTCAGAGATAATGTTAGTAAGAATGGGAGCAGCAGGACCTGCGTCAGCGCCATTATATTTAAAGCCACCATACTCAAGGGGATTGTGGCTGGGGGTAAGGTTTACTGAGAAAGCACTCTTTCGTTCAAGGACAGAGGCAGAAATTGCTCCTGTTGTTGATTCACCTGCATAGTAAATTTTTATGCCATTGGCTGCGAGCACGTTGCAAATGCTAAGAGCGAGCACGCTCCCGCCAAAACGATTATCAAAACCAACAACACAACCGCGTTCCTGCATCTCCTGAAAAGATTGTATACCGAGGGCTTCCTGCAATTTTTCGTTGTTTTCACAACTTTTATAAAGCGAGAGGATCGCTGCACAGACAGAAGCAACAGAACGGATAAAGAGATCCTTTCCAAGAATTCCTCGCCAGCCAGATGTGCCAAATTTAACAGTTGCCCGGGGTTTTTGATCGTTGGTGATTATTTCATCAAGAATTTTTTCGTATACAGCGTCTATGGAGTTTTGTACAGATGCCTGGTCTTTTGATTTATTTTGCTCATTGCGAAGCTTTACCAAGGCTTTGATACTTTTGAAATAATCATTATTTGAATGGTCCGGGCCTGTAATGGTATCGTTCATTATCTGCTGGGCCTGATCTGTGAGATTCATAATTGTCCTCTGTTTTTGGGAAATTATTATTCTATTTTAAAGGGCGGTTAGTATATAATAAATGCTAAACACTCGCATGGCAAAATCGAATAAATCAAAAAAAGGATTTCTTATACAGATTTCTTTTTGCTATGCTTGATATGGAAATTTTTTATGTTTGGGTTGACCTGAGCATAAAAATTTTATAACCTTAGCGGATTTAGTAAAAGCAGGCAGTTAAGCTGCCAACTCATATTGTTATAAATTGTAGGATAACTTGTAGGGAGAACAAACATGGGCAATTCTCACGAGAAGGAACTTATTCTCTGGTTTAACGAGATTGGTATTGAAGACGTACCGATGGTTGGCGGTAAAAATGCATCACTTGGTGAAATGTATCAGCATTTAACATCTAAAGGTGTTGCTGTACCCAACGGTTTTGCCATTACTGCTTATGCATACAGACACCTGCTAAAAACCGCTGGTATTGAACAAGCCATCCAAGATGCTCTTGCGGGGCTTGATACCCATGATTTGCATAACCTGCAAGCGCGTGGTGAAAAAGCACGAAATATTATCCGTAATGCAGAATTTCCTCAGGATCTTGTTGATGCGATCGCTGAGGCTTATGCGAAAATGGAAGAAGAATACGGTGCAAATGTTGCTGTTGCTGTTCGCTCTTCTGCAACTGCTGAAGACCTTCCAGATGCATCTTTTGCCGGTCAGCAGGAAACATATCTCAATATTTATGGTATGGATGCTCTGATTGACAACTGTAAGAAATGTTTTGCTTCCCTGTTTACCAATAGGGCTATCTCTTACCGTCATGATAAAGGTTTTGGTCAGTTTGACGTTTACCTGTCAATTACAATTCAGAAAATGGTTCGATCTGATTCATCTTCTTCAGGTGTTCTTTTTTCAATTGACACCGAATCTGGTTTTGAAGATGCAGTTTTTATCACTGGCGCCTGGGGACTTGGTGAAAATGTTGTCCAAGTTGCAGTCAACCCTGATGAATATTACGTTTTCAAACCGACCCTTAAAGAAGGTAAACGACCTATTGTCTCCAAAAAGGTTGGTTCGAAAGAGATCAAAATGATCTACGATAACGATCCTAATACTGACGAACCAGTACAAAATATTGATACCACTCCTGAGGAGCGCAAAGCCTACGTTATAAGTGACGATGAGATTTTGAAGCTTGCTGAATGGGCCATCATCATTGAGGACCATTATGAGAAGGGAATGGATATTGAGTGGGCCAAAGATGGTGACGGAAAAGAGGTTGGTACAGGTGAATTGTTTATAGTTCAGGCTCGGCCTGAAACAGTTCACTCCCAAGCTTCTAAAGGTATGATGGAGACTTATAAGTTAAAAGAAACTGGCACCGTCCTTGTTGAAGGCTTGGCCGTTGGTACAAAAATAGGTCAGGGTGTTGCTAATGTAATTAATGATGTTGTTGATATTCATAGCTTCAAAAAAGGTGAAGTCCTGGTTACCGACATGACTGATCCTGATTGGGAGCCAATTATGAAAATTGCTGCTGCCATTGTTACAAATCGTGGGGGCCGTACCTGTCATGCTGCGATTATATCCCGTGAACTTGGTATTCCTTGTGTTATTGGTACAGCAGATGGAACAAAAAATATTAAGTCAGGTCAGGAGATCACGGCTT
This sequence comes from uncultured Desulfobulbaceae bacterium, assembly GCA_947260045.1. Taxonomy (GTDB): domain Bacteria; phylum Desulfobacterota; class Desulfobulbia; order Desulfobulbales; family Desulfobulbaceae; genus CAMYOP01. Next base: position 2,503 of record CAMYOP010000159.1, on the reverse strand, counting down.
CATCTGCTGAGGGTGAGACTGGATATGTTTATGAAGGTTTGCTTGATTTTGAGATTGAGAGAGTTGATCTTGGCGACCTACCTGAGACAAAAACCAAGATCATGATGAATTTAGCCATTCCTGAAAAAGCTTTTACTGAATGTCAAATCCCTAACGATGGTGTGGGACTGGCTCGTGAGGAGTTTGTTATTAACTCACACATTGGGATACACCCTTTGGCTTTGGTAAATTATGAAGAGCTGAAAAAATCAAATGATCCTGGTGAACTTGAGATTGTTAGAAAGATTGATGAAAAAACTGGAGCATACGCTGACAAAAAACAATTTTTTATTGATAAGGTAGCCGAAGGTGTTGGTCGGATTGCTGCAGGATTTTACCCTAAAGATGTTATCGTACGTCTCTCTGACTTCAAGAGTAACGAATACGCTAACTTGCTAGGTGGTACTTTGTACGAGCCAGAAGAAGAAAACCCAATGATCGGCTGGCGTGGAGCTTCTCGGTATTACGATCCCAAATATCGTCCGGCTTTTGAGCTTGAGTGTCAGGGACTTTTAAAAGCACGTAATGACATGGGGCTAAACAACATTAAGTTAATGGTTCCTTTCTGTCGTACCCCTGAGGAAGGAAAAAAGGTTATTGAAGTCATGAGAGACTGTGGTTTGGTTCAGGGTGAAAATGGCTTAGAACTCTATGTTATGTGTGAGGTTCCAAGTAACGTGATCTCAGCCGACGCTTTTGCCGACATTTTTGACGGTTTTTCTATTGGTTCAAACGACCTCACGCAGCTAACCTATGGTTTGGATCGTGATTCAGGCCTTATTGCTGGAATTGCTGATGAGCGTGATCCAGCTGTAAAAGATATGATCAAAATGGTTATTGATACAGCTAAACGCCGTGGTAAAAAGATTGGTATTTGTGGACAAGGCCCATCTGACTTTCCTGAGTTCGCTACATTTTTAGTTGAACTTGGCATTGACTCTATGAGTTTGATTCCTGATACTGCAGTCAAAACAAGAATGGCAGTGGCTGCAAAAGAAAAAGAGATGGGGATTAACCCTTAATTTCCATATTCATATAGTGTTACTAAAAAGGCGGGGACTGATCCCCGCCTTTTTTTATGCTATTTTTTTAAAAAAAATCATTTTCCTCATGTGATAACCCTTTATTTCTTCCTCCCCTTTTTGCCCAATTTGACTTTCTTCTTTTCTGTTCATCTCCCAGGTTACTGTTCTCAAGTTTTCTTTTTATTAAAAATGAGATAATCCCTTATCTTTTAGATGAGAGTATGGAAATTATTGGCATTGACTGCTTTGATTGGCATTGTATTTTTTTTATACCATAAATTGGTTTTCTGGATAAGTGGACGGGGGGCTGTTTTTTGGAATCTGTTTGCAGGATGTTTGCTAAATATGCAAATTAATAATTAATTCGATAGCTCCTGATTACCTGCAGCATGCAATGGCATAAAAGGAAAAACAGAGGAGCAAATTTTATAATATCAGCACCTGTGAGAAAAGTTGTACCTCACCATTTATTATCAATTATACTTTCCTGGCAATCGCCCCAGAGCTTCTTCGTATAAGCTTTGTTTACACCATGTTTATTCCCATCGCAGTCTCTTTGATTGTGATTATGCTTTTACACTGGAGACATTCGGGTAACCCAAGTCTGGTATCACTGGCAACGGAAGAAGAGAAAAAAAGATATGACTGAAAAATCACTGCTTACCTGTGAAAAAAAATATAAAGATACTTTAACCTTTTACCCCAATCGTTTTTTGAAGCTGACACCGATGGCGCAATTCTGTTTATGAACTTGTTTTTTTCTGAAACTTTTCGGTACACCAGCGAAGATCTTGAGGAAAAGCTGAACTTTCTTGATTTGATCGTTGGAGTGAACCAGAAAAGCAAAATAAAAGAAATCATCAAGCATATCTCAGAAGGTGGGAAGTTTATAGGTAGCGAACATTTGATAGCCAAAAAAAAATGGTGAAATGATTCCTGTCAACATCTACATTTGTCCAAACCTTGAAGATAAGAAGTTTATTGGAATAAGAGGGGTAATCATTGATATTACCGAGCAGAAAAAAAGAGAAGAAGACCTTGTTCGTATTGAAAAACTGGAATCAGTTGGCCTGTTAACCGGAGGGTTTGCCCATAAATTTAATAATCATCTCCAAGTGATCCAGGGCAATATCTCCCTGTCTTTGCTTAAACTTAAAGACAATCCCCTTGCCACCAAGTATCTTTACATCGCTGAAAATTCTACTCAAAAAGCCTATGAGCTTACTAAAACCCTGCACTCCTACTCAAATGATGGATTTTATAGACCAAAAGTGGCTGATATTACCAAGGTCATTCGGGAATCAGCAAGTTTTACGTATCATGGTTCAAATATAATCGATGACAACAAAATTCCCGAGAATTTATGGCCTGTCTATATTGACGAAAAACAATTTTTAGGCGTCTTCAATAATCTTTTTATCAATGCTGCTCAGGCTATG
>CAMYOP010000158.1:6358-13048 GCA_947260045.1 uncultured Desulfobulbaceae bacterium | reverse complement strand
CCATTCTTAATAAATAAAAACAGCCCGGGATCATAATTGATCCCGGGTTGTTTTTTTATGGTTTAAGGAACTGCTCTGACTGCGCATTTGGTTTCTTAGCTTTAATATATTTGTATCTAAGTATTATGTTGACGGAGGTCGTGTTAAGATGGATGCAAGCGATCAGAATTCTTCCTGTTTATTTCTAATTTTCTAAATTCTCAGCTCATTATCTTTCGAGTATTATTACAAGTAAAAAAATCTAGCGTTGCTTATACGTTCCAGAAATAATTTCCAGATCACGAATAATTAAATAAGGATCAAACAGTTGTGAAAAGGGCAAAGGTTCTGGCCCCAGTATATCGTCGTCTTCACCTTCTGGTTCAGGAATGAAATCATTTTCAGGAACCTCTTCCTGTTGTTTCATCTCCTCTGGTTGTTTCCTGGAGCGGATTTTTTCGGGGTGTGGCCTTGTGTTTACGATAAGGGTGGTGTGAACATTGCGAACAGTTTTAATTGAATAACGGCGGTCTTTAAAACCATTATGCTCAAATCCATCATCCATATTCATATACCAGGCAAAGCTTGGTGATGCAGTATTTGTTGTACTGGACCAGTAGCCATCCTGCCGGGCCCCAGGAAAATAGTTGCTTGTTTGGGGTTTTCTTTTTTCTTGAACAGGTTCAGACAACATGGAAAGTTCCCGTATGGTAGGAAGCCGCCAATCCTGATATCCAGCCAGACTTAGCTTCTGGCTATATGCCAGCGCCTGTTTCCAGGTCATTGGTCTGGTTTCATTTTGCTGCCACATCAGGTCATTAGCAATATCGGTAACCGTGCCATTACCATTATCTTTAAAATACCCATGCTCTGGAGATGAACCTCGTACTGCAATGATATAGTGGGGCTCTTCCTTGTTGCTTTGTTTTGTTGTGTATGAATCAGGGCAAAATGAATGAGCCTGGGAATCTAGGTTACTGCGGGTGTCCGATGTCCAGTAACAACCTGCATTTTTAACTGGGAGAGGATGACAAGTGTTGTCACTATCTGTTTCTTCAGATTGGGATGTGGCGCAGTTGAAATTTACTAGACTCTGCAGTTCCATCCTGGAAGGAAGACGCCAGTCAGAAAAACCGCCCATTGTTAATTCCTCTGCATAATCCATTGCCTGGTCCCAAGATTTTTTATCGCTATCGTTGGTACTCGTTTGCCAGCTCAGGCCAGTTATGTGGTCTATGAGAACAGAGTCGTTATTTATATTCTTTTTGGCATAACGCCTGGGGATTGTCTTAAAATTGCCATCTTGGCCAAAAAAAATATCTCCCTTACCTGGGCATGGGATGGATTGTAGATTGTCAAAACAAGTATCCTGGCCACTGTCAGGCAGCTGTGAAAAAGATTCACGACCAAGTCGTATTGAATCAATAGCAAATTGCGAATTCCCATGATCATGTTTTTCTGAAAAAGATAAGCGTATACCTGTTATAACTCCTTTCCATTTGTCATGTTTTGACATGGCAACTGAATGTTCATGGAGAAAATCACTGCCTATGATTTTAAAGGAAACCATTTTATCGGCGGTATAGGATGGATCAGTCTCTGTTCTAAAAAATATTTTTCCAAGCAGTTTTAAAGTGCTGCTATTCATATTCAGATGAATAGTCGTAAATGTATCTGCTGCAAGTGCCAGTGGATAACTGCTCATTTGCAGCTCACCAAAACCTGAAGGCATTGAAAAAATACGGTTTTTTACTTGTGGGCTCAGTTTTTTTTCAGTTACTGTTTTGTGGTTTACAGTCCATCCTTCAGTATGATTCTCGACATTAAAGGTCCATCTATATTTCATCTGAAGAGTTTCAAGAAAGGTGGATGGTTCATAAAAATTTTGAACTATTTGACTGCTGTCATTAGGGCCAAACCAGGTGTCTCCGATCTTTATTTCACCTTTTTCTGTGATTGCAAGAGGCAGATCATTACTGATTTCAAAGTCGAGCCGAGGTTTTTTTAAACTAGCTAGCCCACCAATCGTGCCAATAATATTACCTTTTTTAATCTTTGTTCCAGGTGAACAAAGGGATTTTTCATCGAGATTTGAATAGGTGGAAAGAAAAGTCCCAGCAGGGGTTTTATGGGCAATTACCACACTGTTTCCATACCCTTCGCTGCTGCTTAGAAGCAGGCCATCGGCAATTGCATGCACACCAAGGCGATTATGTTTTCGTTTTTTGGGAAGAAATGTCCAGCTTTCACGGTAATTATTTAATTGTGGATCATCAAACGTTGCAGGTATATTTACATTTTTCTGAACATACCAGCGATTAGCTCGGTCATTTTCGTTAAAGGTAATTACAGGTGTACTCTGATCCTGGGATTGCTTTCTTTTGAGCAGCCCAATATTAGCGCCCTTGTCGTCAAGGAAAGGAACAGAATTTTTAGTACCACAGGTGTAGAGAGGATCGGAGATATCTCCAATAGGCATCCTGAAGTTATTGGCAAAAGGAATGTCTGAATATGTTTTTCCCGTATTAATCAGATATGTTGCCCGTATCTGAGTGAGAAGTCGAGTCTGACCTGTAACTCTCTTGTTGAGGGTATCAACGGAAACATTTTCCATTTTTATATGATGCGGTTCCTTGTGTAACAGGAGTAGGTCTTTTTCCTCAACTCCTGGGGGGAGCTGCTTTTCTGCGTAAGCAAGTGTTGCCGTCAAAGGGATTTGTAATTTGAGATTATTGGGTGAGAGCTGATACACCGAATCAAAAGGACCACTTCCTGCAATTCGACTAAACCCAATTAATTGTTGTTTATTTAAAGCATTTTCAGGGATTTGAATGGAGAGATGAAAATCAATTCTTTTTAGAAGCGCTCCTTTTTTATCAACAGGAAGCAATATATCTGTTTCAACAAAGAAAATGAGAGTCTGCCCTGTAAATTGTCCAGTTTTTTTATCTTGTACCTTTATTTGGAGAGTATTTGCTTGTTTGCTTTGAAACTGGGTTGTTATGAAAATACCGTCTTCTGGCCCTGCATATGCTTTGAACCCTTCAGACGATTTTGAGAATAGATGGTTTATATTTTTTCCATTTAAAGTGGCGGAAAATGAGTCTTCTTCTGCATTTTTGCCAAAATGAATGTTTATTGGCACTGGAAAAAGTCGTGAGATTGATAAGTTAGATGGCGAGGCAACTTTGAAGAGGGAAATATCAGCAGCGTAGAGGTCAGCAGCCAGTGAAAAGGTAAAAAAAACAGACAGTATGCAGCAGTAAAGTGTTGATCGTATCATAGAACAAGGCTATGGGCTATGCCATGGCATTGACCACATATTTGGATGTTTTCATGTATTGCTTTATCATGGGGCTGCTGATGACAGTCAGTACATTGCATAATAGTTTGGTGCTTGTCCGGATGACATTTTGTGCAATTAAAGGCAGCGTGTTTTCGTCTGCTGTTGTTTAGGGTTTCATAAGCTAAACGGTGGCATGCCGCACACACCTCGTTGGCTGTTTCTGCTGGATAAACAACCTCTAGAGCTTTGTGGGGCGGATGACAAGTCACACAATCTGCCTGGGTCATTTCCTCCAGGTGAGGTTGGTGGCATTCGGCACATTCCGGTTTATAACCGTGTTTGGTGTGATGACAAATTGAGCAATAGAAATTTGAATGTTGGGTAGCAAATGTTTTAATCTGTTTGTCTATTTCCTGATGACATTTATCGCAGTTTATGGTGAGCGTAGTGCTCAGGCCAAAGGTCTTCGGTGTATGCACCTGCTGGTGACATTCTGTACATTTATCAAGTGCTTCACCGTGGGGTAAGGAGTGACAGGTAGCACATTCTGGCAGGGCATCCTGGAAGTCCATTTTTCCTGGTTGATACGTATGGAATTGTTCATGACATCTGCGACAGTTAATGCGGTGCTTACCACCGTCTGTCTTGATCATCTTAAAAATTTCGGTGTGACATTGCCCGCATTCTCGAGAGCTGATCAGATCTTCCTGTTGTGTATATTCTGGAGCGATTGTATTTTCATCGTTTTCCCCAGTGGACAAAGAACTGCAGTTGACCAGTAAAAAACATATTCCCAAGAGGGAGAACATCAATACCAGGTATAATTTAAGTTTTCTAGTCACTGTTATATGTAAAAACATAATATCGCTGCTTCAGCGGCGACCAAGTTATAATTCACCAGCATAAGGACCACCTGTGGCACCAATGTCATTATACTGCAGGTTTTCTTCTCTTACATTTTCATGGTGCAGCATAATTTTTCCTGCACCAAGGGCTGGTGAATTGTTTTGCAGTTGATAGTTGTAATTATCCGGGTCAATAAAAAGAGGGTCTGCAATGAGCCCGCCCGAACCACGACCTGGACAGCCTGCATACTGAACTTTTTCCACATAAAAGGGGGCAAATGTTGGATCCTCACAGCATGGTTTGACAAAGCCGTTTGCATACATCAAGTTTGTGGAAAAATCACCGCAACCACTCGTCCGAATACCAGTAACATAGTTATATGCGATTATATTATTGATGATATTAACCGTTCCATCACTCTCGTTACGAACACCAGCACCCTGTTCATTGCTGCCGTTAGCCACAATAGTATTGTTAATTATGTCTATCTCGATTTCTTTGTTGGAATCATGTTCTCTGAAACCTAATATTATTCCAGATCGCTCGTTGTGATAGATATAGTTATTTCGGATGCCTATGTCGCCACTTTCTCCTGAGTAAATATTAATTCCAGGACCGATATTATTTAAAATGATGTTTTGGTAGATATCAAGGGTTGGTGATTCGATAGACTCATGTGCTATTATGCCAGCTGTATCGTTATGATCAAAGATATTTCCCCGGGCTATGAGGTGTGTGTTGTTTTCCAGTCGAATACCGGCTCTGCCATTATCGTAAAACTCACTGTTTCTTAGTTCCAGGATTACTTCTGCACCGGGTTCAGGTTGTGCACGTATTGCTGCCTGACCATTCAGGTATATTTTACTGTCTTCAACAAGTAAATGGAGCAGGTTATTTTCTTCATCCGGCTTCTTTTGAATACGGATGCCACCCATTTTATTGCTGTGAATTCTGCTGTTTTTAACAGTTATGGAATTAGGGTTCTCAAGGTTTATGCCACCGCCACCATTGCCATAAATTTTGACTTCGGAAAGAGTTATGTAAGCATGTTTTTCAATGTTTATACCACCTCGACCATTATTATAGAGGTCTGTTGATTTGATGGTAATAGGAATATCCCCTTTGATTCGGATCCCGGTGAGTACATTTTGATAGAATTTATTATTTTCAATAATTATTCGGGAAGGCTTTTTTACCGCTGCTTGTTCTTCTGCACCACAGGATAAAGGCACTCCTGCTACAAGCAGGGTGCTTGCCAGTGTGATAAACAAAAGAGTCAATCTGTAAAATAGTCGAGCCAAAATCGTAAACCCTCTATGTCTAAAATGAAATGCCGCTTAATCATTTCAATAGATAAATTTTGTCAGGCCTAAATGATACACTATTTCCTCTGACCTGGAAATATCAGGTTTAAGTAAAGGTACCTGGAGCCCTAATTCCAGCTTTAAGTTTTTACCAACGAAAAATTGCAGGCCTGGAGAAAGAAACAAGGTAGACCCGCCAGGATCAATAACATCCGTTTCAACTTCTTCCGGTCCTGCAGGAATGGGATCAAAGGAAGGCCCTATAAAGTCGGGACGGAACTGAAAGATTATGAGCCGTTGACGGCTTGTTGCTTCACCGCGCCATCTGTAATTTAACTCTAAAGTTGAAACTACATAGTCCACAATGGGAATGGATAAAGCAAGATCAGCGCTCAATTGATCCCCAACCCAGAGACCATCTGTGAAACGGTAGGAAAGATTGAGATGAACTATGAAAGGATTAAAATCTGCTAATAATTCGTGAAGCATTGCTGGTTGAACCATGGAGGAGAAGGCAAGCCCGGGTTCGTAATCCCAGCTACCACCTCCTAAGGGCATATTTCTGGTGATACCAAGATCATGGCCAGCTGCATTTTCATCACCAGTTGGAATTTGTATGAGGCCATAGGCAGATAAGTGGGTCTGACGCACGCCATAAACGAGGTATTTCAGGAGTAAACTCGTGTCGCCAATTCCCTGAACTTTAGGGACTGTACGTGCTCCTGTCTGATTGTTGACAACATGTGCTCTGCGATAGAAATAACGAGGAATGAGGCCAAGGGTGAATTTATTGGTAACTCCATAACGAAGACCGGCTGTAAAGAGATGAACTTCTGTATTTGTTTCATCTGCATTTGCAGCAAGTGGAATTTCTTCTGTAAAAATTTCTTCTACCAGCGGCAGATGTTGGACCCAGCTGTTATACTGAGCATCAGCAAAGAAGGTCCCTCTTGGTAAGGCCAGACCGGAAAGCCTGGCAAAGGTTGCATTGGTGAGAAGATCATTTGGTGTGTCTGTGACATTATCAAGTTGCCCTGTTCTTTTTAAAATATAGTCAAGTTGATTTTGGGCAAGACGAGATGTTGGATCCAGTGCCAGGATGTTTCTATATTCATTGGTCGCAAGATCATATTGTGCAAGCCTTCGGTAAATTTCACCAAGCTCGGTGGAGGGTTCTATTGTAAGGGCTGCATTTCCTTCTAAAAGAGATTTTTGTTTTGCCAGTCGGAAAGATTTAATAGCAAGTTTATAATTGCCCTGTTTTTTGTACACGAT
>CAMYOP010000158.1:0-6330 GCA_947260045.1 uncultured Desulfobulbaceae bacterium | reverse complement strand
CTGGCTGCGTTGCAATCTTCCTTGAATTGAACGCCTTTGTGTTGCTTTCCAGTAAGCTCTGACAGGTTGATTTCTTCGCCAATCTCCTGCTGAAATTTTTGCAGATCCTTTTTTTTGTCTATCTGGACGGCGGCATCACTTATTTTTGCATAGGTATCAATATAACTGGGACAAAGCTCAAGGCTTGTCCAGTAGTTCTCAGTTTCCTGGCTTGATCCGTCATGGAGAAGAAGATTTTCTTTAAAGAGTTTTTCAGCACTTAAGCATTCATCTGTAACCTTGTTCCCTGTGAAAAAATTTTTTAAACTGTTAAGGGGTTGGGTAATCGTATCAGAGGTTACTTCAAGTAGATTTTTCGCTTCTTCTTGTTCAAGATATTGAAAATGAATTTCTTGAATGATTTTAAATGAGTTTGCCAGGTCAGGGCAAAGGTCAACGGCTTGTGTGAAATAGAGTTGTGTGCTCGGCGAGCCGACAGCTTGCCTGAGGCCATCATTTATATAATCAAGTGCAAGCCCGCAAGGATCATCAGTGCTTTCTGGAGCTGCTTGTTTTCCGATTGTTTCATCATCAGGTTGAATTATTGTGGAGGGTGCAGCAGTTGACGGAATATTGCCTGTAGCTTGTGGCGGACTGTCTATCACCTCTCTTTTTTCACCTAGGATTGTTTTTTCCCATAGAGACTCTTGTTCACCTTGAACCTCTTTTGGACCATCTTGTTTTAGATAATCTTTTTCTCTATTTTCTGAAAATTGAGGGTTGTTTGTAGAGAAAATTTCAAAGGATGGGTCTTGAGGTGGTGAGAGGATATTCAGGCTTTTCTTTGATGAGGAGCTGAACAGTACTTGATCATTTTTTTTTATGCTTGTACTTGTTTCTTTCTTTTTGGGCTTTAATTCAGATTGTTTTTTTTGGGGAGCTTCAGGCTGAACGTCGGTTTGTTTTTGTGGAATAATTTTTGTTCCAACCTCTTCAGCCCTTTGAAATGCTTTATTGGCTAAATCCTTTTGTCCATTTTTCGAATAATATTCTCCCATTCGGGTAAATGCAAAAATAAGATCGGGACATAATTCAGCGGCTTGATGATAATATTTAACTTCAGCGTCAGAATCATCACCTAATTGAAGGCCTTTATCGAGCAGTATTTGGGCCTCCTGACAATCATCAGTGGCAATCAGTCGCTCGTGCTCCTCCCAAAGTTTTTTTGCGGCTTTAGAATCTTCGACCTTGGCAGCTATCTCTGCAAGTTCAAAGTCCTTTTGTCTCTGTATCATCTCGCCAAGTTTTTTATGAGCAATGAGCAGCTCAGGGCAAAGGTCTGCAGCTTTTTTATAGTATGAAACTTCAAGTTCAGGGGAGCTGTCACTGGTAAAACCTTTATCGAGTAAGTTTTGCGCTTCAACACACTCTTTTGAACTGAGGCTTTCAGCTTTGTTGTCAGCTATTGCAGAAAGAGTGGAACGTGTGATTATCTTTTTTCTGGAGAAACTTTTTTTGTTTTTGGCCAGAGCAAAGGCGTTATTTGCCTGGGCAATGTTTCCTTGTTTTTGATAGATTTCACCAATTCTAAAATAGGCCTCAGTAAACTGAGGGCAGAGCTCTATGGCTTTTTGATGATAGGAAAGCTCATCTGCAGCACCATAGCGGTTTATCAGCGCCTTATTAAACCACTGCCGAGCTTCAATACATCTTTTGACGACGGGATCATTGCCAGTTATAGCTGAAAAATCAATTGGTTTTTCTGTAACTTGGAGTTCAGGTAAAACTTCAGGGGGTGGATCTTTCTCAAGTTCAGAGACAGGTATGTTCTGGGCGGCTATGGGGGCCCTTTTTTTCACCTGGGTAAAGGCCTCCAGGGCAAGAGAGTAATCGCCCTGTTCTTTATAGAGTTCACCAAGTTCTTTATAGGCATCTATAAGATCGGGACAAAGATTTACAGCTTTTTGATAATAAGCAATTTCTTGTTCAGGGCTTTCGGTATTGCTAAGACCACGTTGGAGTAATTCATTTGCCTCATGACAATTGGTGTTTTCCTGACCAAGAGGTACAGGCGGGACTGTGTTGCTTTGTTTTTTTGAGGTGGTTTTTGGATTTGCTGGTTTTTTAGTTTTTGGTGGCTTTGTCGCTACGAGCGGCTCTTTTTTTGAGCTCTCCTCTTTTTTTTTTAGGGTCGCTTTTTCGGGATCAGCCAGGGCAAAAGCGAGATCGGCCTGTTCCTGGTCTCCTCTTTTCTTATAAATTTCACCGATTCTGTTGTAGAGGGAGATAAAGTCAGGACACAGGCTAATGGCCTTTTTATAGTAAGAAATTTCCTGGTCAGAATCATCTCGATTCATTAAACCTTTATTTACCCAGGTCCTGGCCTGTTTGCAGTCAGTGATACTCACTTGAGGAATAGGTTTGGAGGGAGCAACTTTAGCTGCCTCTTTTTTGGCAAGAACAGGTCGTTGTTCAGGCGCTAAAGTTACGACAGCGGATTCTTTTGCTGTAACCGGGTCTGGTGGTGTTTTGGGCTGTGTTGCTTCTTCTTGGTTACGCTCAGGAAGTGAAATGAGAGATACCGGATCTTCATCTGTTGCCATTGAATATGCTTCTTCAGCAAGGTCATGGAGGCCTCTACTCTGATAAATATCACCAATTCTATTATAGATGGAGTTGAATTCAGGACACATGGAAATTGCTTTTTGATAATACTCAATTTCCTGATCAGAGTCGTCCCTTGTCATCAAGCCCTTGTTTAACCAGGTGCGACCTTCAACACAATCTGGCTCACTTGTTGAAGAGGGTATTTTTTTCTTTCTTGATGTAGCTTGTAAGAGTATTACGGGTTCAGATTTTTCTTGATGTAATTTTTTTTCTTCTGTTTTTAGAACTATTGTTTTTCTTGTTAAATCAGGTACTTTTGGGCTATTTTTTTCTTTTTGTGATTCGTCGATGGAAATCTTTTCTGCTTTCTTTTTTTTGATTGTAGTCGTTTTTTGAGATGACTTTACTGGAGTAGCCGTTTTTTTAGGAGTTTCAACAGGGACAACGGTTTCTTGAAGCTTTTTTTGTTCTCCCCTTTCCGGGTCTGCAGATAAGATGCTCGGGCAGAGTTCCAGAGCCTTTTTGTAAAGAGCTGTTTCCTTTTCCGGATTATCCCACTGTAAAAATGCTTCGTTCAGGATTTTTCGGGCTTCAACACAATCTAAAGCCGCGGCTTGGTTAGGAAAGACTAGCCAGAGGAGAATAAGTGGTGTCAGGAAGAAATGTTTATATTTCATATTTTCGGTATAGCAACAAGGTCTTGTTTAGAACGAGCTCCAAGAAAATATCTTAAAGGTATTAGCTGGAGACTTCAAAACAAAACGTATTATTTTCAGTGTCTGAAAGAAAAGTACAATATACCTTTTATAAAAATGACATCCTTAAGGGAAGGAAAACTTTGTATTTTTGGCTGATAATAGTGAAAAAAAATATTTTTGGAAATCAGTAACCAAATAATTTACCAGCGATTTATTTGAAAGTTGAGAGATAGAAATTTTTACCTGGTGTAACTGTTTGATATTAAAAGAAAAGAGTTTGAATGTATTGTTTGATGGTATTTTTAATATAATTAGATGTGTGATAATCAGGAATGGGAAAAAATATGATATTTAGAGAGCAATGAAACGAGAACTAAAATGAATAACTGTGAACAAAGGATCTTCTAGTATTTTAATTCCTAGAAAACCCTTTGCTCTCAATTTATTACAGCTTGCTACAAAGAGGGCAGTTCGGATTTTTTTTAATGTGGAGTTCCTGAAAGCGCATGGTGGACATGTCCATGATAATCATTCTGTTTTTCAGGTTTTTTCCACGACCTGTTAGGTATTTAATGGCCTCAATTGCCTGCATGGCCCCTGTTGAGCAGGCGACTGCACCTAGAACCGGAAGTTCAGCTCGTGGAGGGGCGCTTGGAAAGAGGCAGGAAAGACAAGGTGTTTCTGGAGATTGAAGGAATGTTAATCTCCCTTCCATGCCCCAGATACCTGCGTGTACCATGGGGATGCCTTTTCTGATGGCACATTTATTCAGGGTGTAACGACCAGGGAAATTATCAAAACAATCAATGACGATGTCTGCATCGCCAACCATTTCGTCCACCGTCTCTTCATTGATTTCCTGATTATACCGTATGATATCGATACCAGAATTGATGGCAGATAGTTCTTCGTATCCTGAATCGGTTTTCAGATCACCCACATTTTTTTCTTTGTGGAGAAATTGACGATTCAAATTAGTCACATCCACGACATCCATGTCACAAATTTTAAGCGTACCGATACCTGCAACTGTGAGATTTAAAGCAGCTCCACAACCAAGACCACCAACCCCGGCAACGAAAACGGTTGCCTTGGTCAATAATTCCTGTGTCTCTTCATCCCAGTCTGGCAGGATGACTTGACGGCGGTAACGCATTGGATCTGTAGCAACTGATTTTTCATTTGACATTGCAACCTTCCTTGCCTCCAAGAGGGCAAATGATTTCTGATTTTACCCTGGCTTGAATTCCCAGCAACTCCTTGTTCACATGATCTATGGTTCTGTCGGTCAATTCTACAGACATTCCGATATGGTTTCCAGGATCAATGGTCTTTTTGAGATCTTCAGGTTTAAAGGTGCCTGCAATTTCAGGCCGGTTCATGAGAAGATCAATAAGTGGTTGCTTGGTTTCAATAGCCTCCATAGAGGTTTCATAAACTATTCTATGTGCTGTCTGTTTTCCGATGATGTCGCCAAGGAAAAACATTAGGGCCTCTGTTGAAATGAGTGTGGCCGCATTTTCAACATTTTCTTGAATTTTTTGTTCGTATACGATGAGATCTTGGACAATGGATTTCATGATGGCAAGCTGGCCGCAAAGGAAATGAGAAGAGTCTGTCAATGTGACCCATTCCATTCGAACCGAACGGTAATCTCTTTCGTGATCATTAATAATGCCTTCAAAGCCAAGACCAGCGTGTGCTTTTATGAGCTTGGCTAAAACAATTACCTGTTCGCATAACTCAGGATTACGTTTATGCGGCATGGTACTGCTACCAATTTTTCCCATGTGAAAGGGTTCTTCCATTTCACCGATTTCATTTCTGGAAAGCACCCTGATTTCATTACCAAATTTGGCATTTGTTCCGGCTATAATTGCCATGGTTGAAAGAAATTCGGCAAATCTGTCTCTTGATGCATGCCATGCTGTAAGTGGAGCCCGGAGACCTAGTTTCTCCGAGAATTTTTCAATAAGTTCGAAACCTTTATCTGCAAAGGCATCCATGGTGCCAACACCACCAAAGAGTTGGCTGACCAGAACACGCTCCCGGGTTTGCTCAAGCCTCTCATAGTTCCTCCAAAGTTCATCAAGCAAGACAGCCATCTTCAGGCCAAGCGTCATGGGAAGCGCATACTGTGCATGGGTTCGGCCAATCATCACAAGGTTTGCATAACGCTTTGCCAGTTTTGAAACTTCCTTGATTATAAACAGGAGATCACGCTCAACAATATCCAAAACATCCCGAAGTTCCAGTACCTGGGCTGTATCCTGAATATCCTGAGTTGTCGCACCGTAATGAATAAATTGTCCTGCATTATCTGGACATACTTTACGCCATGCTTCAAGAAGGGGAATCAGTGAGTGGTTGGTTTCTTTGATGGATGCGCGTATTGCGTCAAGATCAAAATATTCTAGATGTCCTTTATCATTGATTATGTCAGCTGCCCATTGTGGAATAATGCCAAGTTCTGCCTGGGCAGAGGCCAGAGCTTTTTCCACTTCAATCCAGCGTTGGTAACGGAGTTTATCGCAAAAAAGACTGCGTGCTTCAGGGGTGGTATATCCGTTGCTGTAAAAGTCTGAATCAACAATATGACTGTTAATAGTACATGGGCCCATCTTTATATCCTTTGAGGATCTGATTGGCGTTGTGTTTCAATATCTTGTAACGAAGTATCGATGAGTTGAATGGCGTGGCCGAGATATTGTTCAGGAGTGTCTAGCATGTCAAGTTCTTCAGCCGTTATAAGAGCCCCTGTGACCTCGTCAGCCATGACCAGTTCCTTTAAGGAAGTGTTTGTTGCGGCTGACTGCTTTGATAGGTCCTGTAAGGTATCAAGTGCTCTCATCTTGCCAAGGCTTGTACTCAAACGAAAAAGAAGCCACTCAGAAGTGATCATGTTTTTTTGCAGGTACAGGTTTTCAAGCATTCGCTTCTCATTAACATGCAAGCCGGAAATGACATCAAGTGTATATTTGAGGGCAGTGCCGCTGTAGATGCATAACTGAGGAACGGCAAGCCATTCCGACCATAAGCAGCGGGC
>CAMYOP010000157.1 GCA_947260045.1 uncultured Desulfobulbaceae bacterium | reverse complement strand
AAGGAAAAGTGGTAAATTAAAGAGATATTGACCTGCCAATTTTAACTTAGTGCTTCTTTCAACAAAGTCATATCAGAATTAGAATTTCAACCGTTGAAGGATCTCTATCAACCTTTTTCTGTCAAAACCTGACGGATAGTTTTGGTGAATTCATTGTATTCAATTGGTTTCATAATGAATGCACTTATACCAATTTCTCTCGCTTTCTCCTGGTTAACTGAAGAGCTGTAACCTGTACAGAGGATTATGGGCATATCTGGTTTTATTGATTTTATTTCTTGAGCCAATTGCATACCTGTCATTTTTGGCATCGTCTGGTCAGTAATAACAAGATCAAAAGCCTCTGTTTTATCACGAAACAACTCCAGTCCGTCTTTGCTGCTCATGCTGGCCGTGACCGTATATCCTAAATTTCTCAACCTCTTTTCATGGATTGCAACCAGACTCTCTTCATCATCCACAACAAGGATTCTTTCTGAACCTCCTTCCAATAAACCTTCAGGTTCGACAATTGCACCATTTTCAGTTTTTTCTTGTTCAAATTTTGGAAAGTATACGTGGAAACCTGTCCCCTTCCCCACTTCACTTTTGACTTCAACAAGCCCATCACAGCTTTGGATTATACCATGCGCTACAGCCAAGCCCATACCTGATCCTTTACCCGTCTCTTTGGTTGTAAAGTATGGATCAAAAATTCTGGTAATAACTTGTGAATCTATGCCTGGACCAGTGTCGCTAACACTGATTTTAACATAATTCCCAGGTGTCAACCCGGCTGCCTCCTGCCAATAAATCATATCAGACTCTGAAAAATGAGCAGGACTTACATTTATCTCTAATATTCCTCCATTATCGCCCATTGCCTGTGAAGCATTGGTGCAAAGATTCATGATAACCTGATGAATTTGCGTCGGGTCAGCTAAAATATATCCACAGTCAGGATCAATCTTCTCTATAATTTCAATGGTGGTTGGGATCGTGGCACGAAGAAGTTTCAGTGCTTCTTGGGTAATTAAATTTATTTGAACTAGAAGCAGCTTGCCCACCTCCTTACGGCTAAATGATAAAATATGCTGAACAAGGTCCTTTGCACGGTTGCTTGCCTTTAACACTTCATCTATATGTTCACGGACGGGATATGAGTCAGGCAATTCAAGCTTGGCAAGCTCTGAATAACCAATAATAGCTGACAGGATATTGTTAAAATCATGGGCAATCCCCCCTGCCAAAGTACCAATTGATTCGAGTTTTTGCCGGTGCTGTTCTCTTTCAAGTAATTTCTTATGTTCGGTCATGTCACGAAATATGCCATGATAGCCAACAATATCATCGTTGCTGTTACGCCTGACAGCGGCCGACAGCAAACAGTCTATTGGTAAATTATCTTTTCCTCTAATAGTGAGTTCGTAATTGCTAACTGTTCCTTTTAAATCCAAAATAGCAAGGAGCTTCAAACGTTCCTCGGTGCTGCCATAAATATCAACAGCAGTAAGCTCCAAGAACTGCTCTCTTGAGTAGTCAAGCAAGTCCAATAAGGCCTGATTGGCGTCAACTATTTTTCCATTCTTGGTGGTAACCAATATTCCATCACGAATATCTCGTAATAGTTCGCGATACCGTTTTTCAATACGTACATTCTCCTTTTCGACCTCCATGCGCTTGCTAACCATCTTATTGGCTGATCCTGCAAGATCTTTAAACTCAGTGAAATTGAGACTGGCCTCGCGAATGGGGACTGATTCATCAGCGCTCTGATCAAAAAACTTACTGAATACACTAAATTCATTATGAATGCGTTGGGAAATAGATCGAACCAAAATACAGCTTAAAATCATCAAAAGGAAAAAGATCAGGAATATAATCCCCATTTCCCTGACAAGCCTATTTCTTGCTTTTGCCCGAATAACGGAGACGCTCTGCTCGATGTCATCAAGATACACCCCTGAGGCTACAACCCATTCCCATGGAGAGAATCCTCTGGCAAAACTTATTTTTTCAACGTTCCTATTTTCACTGGGTTTATGCCATGAGTATGAGAGATAATCACCACCTTTCTTTTTTGCTGCCTTTACTAGTTCTTCATTAATTTTCAGGCCGTCTGGTGCTGTTACACCCACCATACTTGTACCAATGAGTTTTGTGAGTATATGACTATGCATGATATAATCATAATCCATGACAAAGACATAACCATCCGTGCCAAATCGAATATTTCCAATCCGCGCTAAAGCCTCATTCTTAATCTCAGCTTCAACATCGTCAAGATATTCTCCAGTACCAATAAACCAGTCAAATGGTTCAAAGTGTTTTACAAAAGCTATCTTAGGGTATGTCCTGCCCTTTGCATCAGGTTTTGTCCAAGTATAGGTGATATACCCCTCAATGTGCTTACGAGTGAGATCAATCATCTCTCGAACGACAAATTTACCCTGGGTATCCTGCATATTAAAAAGATTTTGCCCTTCCAGCTCTACGCGATCTGCAAACAACATTGATGTTCCATCAAAAGCTGTGGCAAAAAAATACCCTCGGCCATTATTGAAACGGAGTGGTCGAATTGCCTCTATAATAAGAGACTTTAATTCACTCTCAGAAAGACTATTCTTTTTGATTTCAAACAGGTGGGTGGCAATCGCATGGGCTTCATTAACACGCATCTTCAAATCGCTCTTCACCCGCGTTTCAGCCTGGGATTTTTTAAAAGAAATAAAATCCACAGTCTCATCTACGTAGCGCTTTATGAGATATTTCTGAGAATTTTCGTATTCTAATTCAAGCCTGACGGCCTCTCTGGTCAACGTCCTATAATGGTCGTAGATCCAGAAAAGAGTAGGTACGGCAATGGCAAACCATACCTCATGTACGATTATAACTGCTTGCTTATCAATTAGAGTTATCAAAAAGTCCAATATCAACTATCAAGAGACCCTGATATATTACCTTGATGGTTTAATAGTAGGCTGGGAAATTGGGAATAGTCAAGCTGGAGGATAAAAAATAGTGCGGTAAATACTGCAAACACCTATGTACAAATAATTTCAGGCTAGAGGTATTGTCTTTTTAGTTCATCTTACTTCCGAAAAATATGAGAAGAGTGGACCTGCTCTTGGACATGTTTGCGATCCACTCTCTCTATCGAGTATAAAAATAAAGTTCGTCTAAAATTTAATCTTTGGTACCGCCTGCTCCTCTTCTGCAACCTCGAAATATTCAGCTGCCTCAACTCCTGCAAAAGCAGCAAAAAATTTACCAAGTACTGTTCTTCTATAGGTGTTTAAGATTTTAACAAACTCATTATACCGCCTGCGTTCCACAGAAATTCTGTTCTCTGTGCCTTCCAAACTGTCATGAAGCTTAAGAAAAGACTCATTGGCCTTTAATTCTGGATACTGCTCCTGTAGCATCAATAACCTTGACAAAGCACGTTCAAAACCTGCTGCAGCCTGTACTTTTTCTCCGCGACCATCTGCCTGAAAATATTGTGTTCTGGCTTTTGCAAGATTTTCAAAAATCTCTTTTTCGTGTTTGGCATATCCCTTAGTGATTTCGACAAGATTTGGAATAAGATCAAAGCGCCGCTTCAGTTGATTTTCCACCTGGGCCCACTGGGCATCAATCTGTTCATCTAAGGCGACAACTTTATTGTATTCTCCCATGCCCCACATTGCTATTCCGATCCCCAAAGCGACAAGAACACCAAGTATGACAAGAACAATTTTCAATCCTTTTCCCATCGAAATTCCTCCTCTCGATTAATATTGTACAAAGACCTTACCAACCACCAGAAGCCCCGCCTCCACCAAAACCGCCTCCACCACCGCTGAATCCACCAAAACCTCCACTAAAACCACCACCATAGCCGCCCCCACTGGACCAGCCACCAGAGGTGATAATCGGTGGAATCGTTGAAGTTCGATACTTACCTTTTTTCTTCTTCCCATACTTTTCAAGAAGCACCAACACTACAAACAAAAGCAGGATAAGTATAATAAACGCAAGCCCAGAATAATCTTTGTTCTTCTTTAAGGGTTGTGACGAATGGACAGAATCAGATCCTGTTAGCCGATGTTGTTCAGCTTGAAATAGAGTTGTAACGATTACTGCTGTTGCTGCAGATATTCCCTGGGAATATTGGCCCTTTCTAAAATATGGGACAAGGCTTTTCCTGGCAATTGAACCAACAAGACTGTCTGGTAGTACTGCTTCAAGACCATAACCTACTTCGAATCGGTATTTTCGGTCTATGGTAGCAACCAGGAGAAGAATCCCGTTATTTTTGTCTTTCTGGCCGATCATCCATTTTTCAGCAAGACCAAGAGAAACCTCTTCCAGATTTTGTTCATCAAGAGAGCGTACGGTAAGGATGACCATCTGCACACTTGTTTTCTCTTCCAATTCCTGCAAGGTATGAGAAAGAGAAGATCGAGACTGGGGATCTATAACTCCTGCCAGGTCAACTACGTGGTTTGATATGTTTTCAGGTGGGTTTGGGGAAATTGCTAATGCTGCAGGTGCTAAAAAAACAGGGAGCAGGATAAATAACAATCTATAAGGCAAGATCATCTATATATCCCACGAGCTCTTTAGTAGCGCTATAGTACTCTTTAAAACAGATGAAAAGCTCTTCTTCGTTAAAATCAATTTCTCTATTTTTATACTTTGTTACAGTGTCATAAACAGTGTGGGCAAGACCTGTTACCTCATTAAAGGAGGTTAGGATCTCATGGTTATGTTTTGGGATACTGCTACCATTTAAAAATAAGAGAGCGCGAAAAAGTGGATAATATCCCACTATGGAACCTGCTATCTTTGCGCCAAGCAATTTTGGATCACGTAAGCTTTCAATGTAGCACTGATGCAACCATAATAATTTCCCTTTAATTTCCCTTTCCGCCTGCAAACGTAAAAATGAAGGTTTTATCTCCAAGCCCTCAAGTATATCCTCACCATGTATCGTTTTATGAAGTTTGCTAAAGCTGAGAAATTCAACGGGGAAAACATCTAGAGACTGCTCAATATACTGGAGGGTCATAAGGAGCGGGGCAGCTATTCTTTTGGATCTGTAAGTGCCACCCAGAGAAGTAATGAAGTCTAACAGTTCAATGGTAACATCATCTGCGACAATGATAGAGTTAATGTCTGACTGGTCGGCATGATAGTCGTCAGTTAAAACACTGCCGACAAGGTGAACTGAATGAATTGCCTCTTTTTGTGTTTTTAATAAGTCAGCGCTAAAGGTCTTAAAAAAATCAGGTATATCTGTAGGTAGGAAAGCCATATTTGCAGACTCCAAAGATAGTTCTATGCTTTCTTATGGAAGGAACATTTTTACTTATGATACTTATGGCCAACCTTGATTGTAAATGCCCTGTACAGTTGTTCAAGCAGAATCATACGGGTCATTTCATGGGTAAATGTTAGTTTTGACAAAGATAAAACCAAATTAGCCTCATCAAGTACATGTTTATCAAGTCCCAGGTGACCGCCAATTAGAAAGCAAACTGACTGTATCCCTCTATTTTCCCATTCTTCAAGGCTGTTAGCCAGGTCAAACGAGTCTGGCTGTTTCCCTGTTGGGTCAAGGGCAATTTTAAACTGGTATTTTTTACTTTGCTCTAAAAGAAGAAGGCAATCGTTCTGCTTGACCGTTTTATCTGCGCTTTTTTTCGAATGTTTTTCTTTTAGCGTGATAATTTCCGTGGCGATAAAGCGATTTAACCTTTTTTGATAATCTTTTATGCCAGCTTCAAGGTATTTCTCTCGGGTTTTACCTAAAAAAAGAAAAACAAATTTCATCGCTTAGTAGGTGTATTCTTCCTGTTCATCAATAATTCTTTGCAAAATGCTGCGGAACTCTTCATACTTAAGATTTTTATTGATACCTGGGCAGGAATTTCGAATGGTTTCAAAATTAATTTCGTCGGTCAGGATAGATGGATGCAGTGGCCACTGACAACATCTCCACGGTCTTCCCGTATGCACCATACAACCGATATTCTTATTATAAAAAATACAGTGACCATCTTTGGTCTTCATCTGAACAACCGATCCATTGACTCGCCAGTATTTCTCCCGCACCTCTTCCTCATACATCCCAAGGCTGAGGATCATGCGTTGCTGGTCATCGGCATCAAGAGAAACGGTTGTTTCCCCGTGGCAACAATGTCCACATTTCTGGCATTCAAACAGATCCGATATTTTGGCTTTTTCCTTTATACTTTCACTCATTAAAACACTTCCATAAATCTATTACTCAATTGTCGACATTGTACTTGTGGTGATTTTCGTAATGATGAATATCTGCATGGAGCGTATAGCTCAAATACAGTGCAGTTCTTTCCATTTCCACCTCAATAATACTTTATAAAATCAGGCATTTCCAAGAACATCTCCAAACATGGAGATATCAATACCAAATATACCAGCAGCTTTTTTCCATTTATCCTCATCAGGAGTATTAAAGAGAACATCATAATCACCTGGAACAGTAAGCCAGCTGTTATCCATGAGTTCCGCTTCTAGTTGTCCTGCACCCCAACCTGCGTATCCCAGCATGAAAAGGTACGATAATGGTCCGTTGCCAATGGCAATATCTTTTAGAATACGACTATCACGGGATAAAAATACATCAGGAGTCACTTCAAGACCATTTTCGGTACTGTATTCTGAACTATATAAAATAAACCCAGCATCCCTATATAAACATGGGGAAAAGGTCCTTCGTTTGTTTCAATGTCAGCGCCTTGTAAAATATCGAGAAGAGTGATCATGCGGTTGGGGTTGTTTATAACTAGTCCCATTGCCCCCTCTTCATTATGCGCACACATATAAATAACCTGTTCCTGAAAACGAGGATCAGGCATTTTTGGTGTTGAAATTAAAAAATAACCGCTGAGGCTTTCCATATTAAAAATACTCACCCAATTTATTTATATAATTTAACTCTAGCATCGCACTTCAAAATCAGTCAAGAACCATATCAATGACAGTTTATCAAAGTTCCTTGCAATCTTTTCATAAAAATTCCCTCTTCCCATCAACAATCTTACTGGGCCAGACTCTTTGAGACTACTTCACTGACATCTTTTGACAGATCGTCTTGCTGTTGAATGCGGAGCAATTCTGCTTGCATTAAACCCTGCCTTTCTCCATCAAACCTTTTCCAGGTCGTTAGCGGTGTCAACAATCTGGCAGCAATCTGGGGATTGATAGTGTTCAATTTCAAGACAAAATCTGCAAGAAAGGTATACCCGGAACCATCTACTGCATGAAATTGCGATTGATTAAGTGCACAAAATGTACTTATCAATGCTCTAACTTTATTGGGGTTTTTGAAGTTAAATGCAGGATGCTGCTGTAAACTGATTACCCGCTCAAGGGTACCCGGCAATTCGCATGTCGCCTGCAATGCGAGCCATTTGTCCATAACGAGGGGATCATGCTGCCATTTTTCATAAAAATCAGCAAGTAATCTTTCTCCTTCCTCACGGTTTACATTAACAATAGCCTTCAAAGCACTAAAAACGTCTGTCATGTTATTGGCTTCACCATACTGACGAAGTCCAATCTCCAAATTTGAGTGGTTGGAACCTGCCAGGTGCAGAGCAGCTAGCAGATAATCCAGACATATATTTTTCAGGCCTCTTTTCCCTGCCCGTTCTGAGTCATAACAATATGGTTCATTATAATTGTTTTTAAAGTAGACCTCTTTAAGTTCAGTTGATAATTGATGACCAATTTGTGACCGGAACATGCGGCGTACTTCAAATATTGTAAGGGGATCGACGACTTCCATCTGCTGACCAAGCCAGCTTTCCTGAGGAAGATCTAAGGCGAGCGCTTTAAAAGCTGGTTCGATGGTATCATCTTGCAAAAGAGACTTCATGGTCTCAATAAATAATATTGGTACAGAGACAGGTTTTCCCCTTTGCTGATTTTTAATCTGGACAAGCATGTACTGAACTGACAATTGCTGCATGGCATCCCAGCGATTAAACAAATCGCTATCATGCGCTATTAAAAATGCAAGCTCATCTTCTTTATAGGCTAAATCATGGATAACAGGCGCTGAAAAATTTCTTAAAAATGATACAACAGGTTTTTCTGAAATATTTTGAAAGACAAAATACTGCTGTGCATCCTGGAGATGAAGAATTTTACTGGTCTCAGTATTCTCAGGAGATTCGCCTTCCAGAGCGAGTGCCATATCCTTTCCCTGATTGTCTAGTAAGCCAACTTCTATGGGGATATAAAAAGGCTCTTTATTATTTTGCCCAGGAGTATCCGGGCAGGTTTGACTCACAGTGAAGGAAAAAGTGTTTTTATGCTGATCGTACTCTGTTTCCACGTGGAGTTTAGGTGTGCCAGCCTGGCTGTACCATCTTCTAAAGGAACTAAAATCAAACGGTCCTCCTTCGGCCATTGCAGCAACAAAATCATCACAGGTAACGGCCTGACCATCATAAGATTTGAAATAAAGATCCATTCCCCTGCGAAAGCCCTCAGCACCTAGCAGAAGATGAATCATTCGTATAACCTCAGCTCCCTTATTATAGACCGTCAGCGTATAAAAATTATTAATTTCCATATAGGAGTCGGGACGTACGGGATGAGCCATAGGGCCTGCATCTTCACGAAACTGAAAATTACGCATAACCCTGACATCATTTACACGTTTAACAGAGCTTGAAGTCATGTCGGAGGTAAATTCCTGATCACGAAAGACAGTCAAACCTTCTTTCAGACTCAGCTGAAACCAATCTCTACAGGTGATCCTGTTTCCTGTCCAATTATGAAAATATTCATGGCCAATGACTCCTTCAATACCGTCATAATCCTGATCTGTTGCAGTTTCAGGCTGAGCCAGAACATATTTGGAGTTAAAAACATTTAAGCCTTTATTCTCCATGGCACCCATGTTAAAATCATCAACAGCAACAATCATATAAATATCAAGATCGTATTCCCTGCCAAATTTTTCTTCATCCCAGGCCATGGCTTTCTGCAAAGAGCGCATGGCATGTTTACATTTTTCTTCATTTCTTTTTTCAACATAAATGTGAAGGTCAACCTCTCGGCCTGACATTGTCTGAAAGGTATCCTTTATACAAACAAGGTCACCTGCTACCAGGGCAAACAGATAGCTAGGCTTTTTAAAAGGGTCATGCCAGATTGCGTAATGGCGATTGGCGTCAAGTTCTCCAGTTTCAATTAAATTGCCATTGGCAAGCAAAACAGGACAGGCATCTTTATCCCCTATAACTTTCGTAGTAAATTCAGCCATGACATCTGGTCTGTCCGGAAAATAAGTAATGCGTCTGAATCCCTCTGCTTCACATTGCGTACAAAAATTACCACTGGAAAGATATAAGCCTTCAAGGGCGGTATTCTCTTTTGGATTAATATTGGTTTCGATGATGAGTTCAAAACTATTACCAGGCAGATTTTTCAGACAAAGATCTCCAGCACAGAGATCATAATTTCCTTTTTCCAGGAGCCTGCCATTGAGACTTACTTGTCCAAGAACAAGCTCTTCACCGTAAAGTCTCCAATCAGCAGTGGTATCTGTTGATTCAGGATTTTTTCTACACTGCAGTGTTGATAAAACCCTGGTCTTTAGGGCGTGTAACTCAACTTCGAGATGAACAGTTTCAATAAGGTATGGTGGCGGGGTATAATCTTTGAGATAAATAACTTTATGTTCCATCTTGCAAATAATCTCTCTATCTAAAATGAAATCCGTGAAATACTTGACGTCTGATTACGCTACCTATTACTAATATTGCTTTGAAAATATCATTTTCCTGTAATAATAACGTATGATTTTTTGGGCAAGATACCATACATTGAAAGAGGTGTCCTCCTATTACAATCCAGGATCAAATCATACGCTAACTGTATAGAACGGTGAATAAACATGGAATTGCTCGCTGACCCATCAGCATGGATGGCCCTTATTACCTTGACAGTACTTGAGATTATCCTTGGCATAGACAACATAATTTTTATCGCGATCCTTGCTGGCAGATTACCAGAAAAACAACAGGAAAAAGGCCGAAGACTAGGTCTCATAATGGCAATGCTCACCCGCATTCTCCTGCTTTTCTCAATCACTTTTGTCATGAGGCTGACAAAACCATTGTTCACTGTTTTTGAGCATGGGATTTCAGGACATGATATTATCCTTTTTGGTGGTGGACTCTTCTTAATGGCAAAAGCAACACTTGAGCTGCATGACAGCCTTGAAGGTGAAGAAGCTCATGATGTAGGTGTAGCAAAAGTAGCTGCCTCCTTTGGGAGTGTTATATTTCAGATAATGATCTTTGATATTGTTTTCTCCCTTGATTCAGTCATTACAGCCATTGGTTTAGCTGATCATCTTATCATTATGGTGCTTGCCATAATGATTGCTGTAATTTTTATGATCTTCCTTGCTGGAACCGTTTCAAAATTTGTCGATGAACATCCTACCTTTAAAATTCTTGCTTTGAGTTTTCTTTTACTGATTGGTCTTGCCCTTATGGGTGAAAGTATGTCTTTGCACATACCCAAAGGATATATATATTTCGCCATGGGTTTTTCCGTTTTTATCGAAGTTATGAACATGAAGCTACGAAGAAAAAAACAAGCTCCCGTCAAATTACGCCATATAGCACCAAGTCAGGATGCCTGATCAATACGATGTTGTCATAATCGGTGGTGGTCCTGCGGGGCTAGCCTGCGCCAAAATTCTTGCTATTAAAGGGAAATCCGTTTTACTGCTTGAGCGTAAGGTCAGTATTGGTTCCAAAGTTTGCGCTGGTGGTATTACCTGGGAAGGTCTTATAAAAAAAGTACCAAAGGACTTGATTGAACGAGAATTTCCAAGTCAATACATCTGTTCCAATTGGCAGAATGTGACAATTCAAGAGAAAAATCCTATTATTGCCACTGTTAACCGAATAAAACTCGGTCAATATATGGCAAAAGTGGCAAGTCGTGCAGGAGCAATTCTTGAAACTGGTACACATGTCTTAAAAATAGGTGTAGATACAGTGACCGTCAG
>CAMYOP010000156.1 GCA_947260045.1 uncultured Desulfobulbaceae bacterium | reverse complement strand
CTTTAAGCCCTGAATCTCCTAAAATGCTGAGTACTTCTTTTACCCTCTCCCAGGTAAGTCTTCCAGGAAAAATAAGGTCACCTACCTTCCAGCAGAGAAAATATTGAGGGACAAAGGTGAGAGGATTACTGACAATTGTTGCGCTGATAAGAGCTGCCAGGGTTGAAACCCGCATGAGTAACGTACTGGCAATTATCATCACAGTGTGCAAGGGAAGCGTGGGGGATATGCCAATAAAAACGCCAACAGCACTGCCAAGTGCCAGAGATTTAGGATCACCCTGGAGCCGTTTGAACCGCAGGTAGTAATAGCGTATGGTCCGCTTAAAGTCGAATTCCATGGCTAATGTAGGGGTGAACGGGGATACACATCGGTATCTGGAGCAACAGTGTTGCCTTTTGCATGCTGATAATAGCCAGCAAGGCCAATCATGGCGGCATTATCGGTACAGTACACTGGTGGTGGGGTGAAAAGGGAGATGTTTTCCTGCTGACACCGTTTTTGCAGTTGCTGCCGTAGTTGTTTGTTGGAGGCTACACCGCCTCCGATGACAAGTGTATGGTAATTGCTTGCCTGCACTGCCTTAATAGATTTTTCAACCAGAACATCTATTACAGCCTGTTGGAACGAAGCGCAGATGTCGGCAATGGGAATAGTCTGATTTTTTTGCTGTAATTTGTTGACATGATTGACAACAGATGTCTTTAAACCACTGAAGCTGAAATCAAATTTGTCAGGATCAAGCCAGGATCTTGGAAATTTTATAGCCTCCGGATTGCCATTTTCTGCATATTGAGAAACAACAGGGCCCCCAGGGTAGCCAAGTTTGAGCAATTTAGCGATTTTGTCAAAAGCTTCTCCTGCGGCATCGTCTCTGGTGCGGCCAAGCTGTTTATAGCTCAGTGGATCTGTTACCTCAAAAAGGCTGGAGTTCCCACCTGAAACAACAAGTGCCACATATGGAAAAGCAGGTTTTGTGTCACAGAGGAAGGCGGAGAGCAGGTGCCCGGCCATATGATCCACACCGACACAGGGAATGTTTTTGGCAAGTCCCAAGGCTTTGGCAAAGGTAAATCCTACCAGAAGAGAACCAACAAGACCTGGGCCTCGGGTGGCGGCGATGAGGTCGATGTCTTCAAGGGTTGTGGAAGCTTTTTCCAGAGCGGCCTGGACAACTGGCCAGATGGATTCGATATGGCAGCGGGAGGCAAGTTCTGGAACAATGCCACCAAATTGAGCATGCACCTCAAACTGGTTGGATACAATATTTGACAGTACCATGTCTCTGTTTTTAATTACAGCGGCACAGGTATCGTCACAAGAACTTTCGATGGCAAGTGTTAGCATTCTGAAGGATGTCTATGTTTGCATTTGGCAGCAGGGGATGGTATCTGTAATTATCCTTTATTTAAGAGCCACTGAAAAGGATTATATAATAGTCATTTTTATTATGGCAACAACCATATAACACATGCGCATGAGGTCAACCAGGAAACTTTATGAAAGAGAAAGATAGCGTTTCTTTTTCTCATGAGAACAGTTTGGTTGATCTGTTTTCACGTACTATTTCCTACCTGCGGCTTTCCCTGACAGACAGATGTAATCTTCGTTGCCTGTATTGTATCACCGAAGACGAAACAACAGGTAAATTATCGAAACTATCCCATGATGATTTGCTTTCCTATGAAGAAATGCTCAGGATTGTCCGTATCGCCGTGGATATGGGGATTTCCAAGCTTCGCCTTACAGGAGGTGAACCTCTTTTTCGCCGAAATGTCATGCATTTTATCAAGCAACTGGCAGCTCTTGATAAGCTCGATGATATCCGTTTAACCACCAATGGCGTTCTGCTTGATAAATACGGGTCTCAACTTATTGAAGCAGGTGTCAGGAAAATAAATATCAGCCTGGATACGCTACAACGGTCCAGGTTTAAGCAAATTACTGGCAAAGATTATTTTCAGAGGGTCTGGCAAAATATTGAGCAGGCCATTGAGATGGATTTTTCTTCAGTAAAAGTCAATATGGTCGTGATGAGAGGGATTAATGATGACGAGATTCTTGATTTTGCCAGGATCTCTCTGGAGAAAGATGTTCAGGTACGGTTTATTGAATTTATGCCAGTCGGCTCTTCCACAAGCTGGCGGAGCGATACGTATATGTCTATGGCTGAAATTATGAAGCGAATTGAAACACTTGCTCCTCTCCATGCTCTGGCGGCTAACCGACTGGAAGGGCCGGCCAGAACATTTCGCCTTGGTGAAAATCCCCCAGGTACGCTTGGCTTTATCAGTCCATTGAGTCACAATTTTTGTGACAGATGCAACAGATTACGCCTGACTTCAGAGGGGAAGCTTCGCTCCTGCCTACTCAGTGATGCCGAACTGGATGTGCGGGAAGTTCTCCGCCAAGGCGGGTCAGATGAGTTAATTGGCCAGACAATTTTAAACGCCACCAGAAATAAACCAAAAGGTCATGCCCTGGGTGGACAGGCGCAGGGTGAGAGCTGTTATGGCCGCATGTCACGAATCGGCGGTTAACAGTGTGTTGGCAAGTGGATAGGAGCCAAGCCATTCAAAGTAGGAACAGGTTTCTTTGAGACTTCTAATCCCTTCCGCAATATTTTTATCTTCCACGTGACCTAACATGTCAAGGAAGAACAAATATTTCCATTGTTTCCCCTTGATGGGACGCGATTCTATTTTTGCCAGATTTATTTCTTTTTCCGAAAGAACGGTCAGTACATCTTTTAGCGCGCCTGGCCGGTCCATGAGACCGATCAGAACCGATGTTTTATCATTGGTGCTCGTTGATGGTGATTTGCCACCCAGAATCAGAAACCTGGTCGTGTTTCCTTTATAATCTTCGATCCCTTTAACAACCACCTGTATATCGTAGGTCTTAATGGCAAGAGAGCTGGCAATGGCACCAATGTTAGGGTTGTTTGCAGCCATTTGGGCAGCACCGCCAGTAGAGAAAACCTGGAGTGTTGGTATGCTTGGCAGGTTTTTTTTAAGCCATTCCCGACACTGGGCCAGAGGTTGGGAGTGGGAAGCCACTGTCTGGATATCTTCTATGTTGCCTGATTTGCAAACCAGGTTATGTGAGATGGGAAGATGTACTTCACCACATATTTTTACATTGTATTTCATAAAGGAATCCAAAGTGGAAAAAACTGCGCCTTCGATGGAGTTTTCCACAGGGACAATTCCGTAGCGAACGCGACCTTTTTCCACTTCATGGAAAACTTCGTCTATGGATTCAAGAGCTTTATAATCAGCTGACTGGCCGAAATATTTTACACCTGCCAGGTGGGTAAAAGTCGCTTCGGGTCCAAGGTAGGCAACAACCGCTTTCTTTTGAGAAAGACGACAGGTTGTAATTATTTCGTGAAAAATAGAGTGAAGTGCCTTGTCTGGAAAAATACCATTATTGGTCTTCAGGAGTCGATCATATATTTCTTTTTCCCGAAGAGGATCCCATTTCGCTCTGCTGGTCTGGTCTTTGAGCTTTCCGATTGTCTTGGCGCAGGTGATTCGTTCCTTCAGAAGGTCAAGTATTTTGTCGTCAATTTCATCAATACGATTGCGTACTTCTGGAATAGATAATTTTTTGTCCATATTGGTCTACATGTATTTGATTAGGTGTAAGTAAGTTTAGGCTGAAAAGATGTATGTTAGAGCATCTTTGCCATGTTGCAAAGAAAAAATTTAAAATGGTTGCGATCATCCAGGTTTTAAATAATATACGATATTTATTTCTTCAAAGTGAAATAATCACATGAACATATAAATTACCTATATTTGGAATAATCATGAGTAAATTCAAAGTTAACAAGACTTATCAGCAGATAAATGACCGCATAAAAGCAGGGGAAGCTGTTGTTGTTACTGCTGAGGAAATGGTTGATATCGTAGAGAAGAAAGGAGCTGAAGAGGCGGCCCGTAAGGTGGATGTTGTCACCACAGGAACCTTTTCCGTTATGTGTTCCTCTGGCGCATTTTTGAATTTTGGTCAGACCAATCCCACCATTAAGGCGCAGAAAGTATGGGTGAATAAGGTCTCGGCCTATGCTGGCCTTGCAGCTGTGGATATTTATCTTGGAGCCACTGAACCCTCTGAAGACGATCCCTTGAACAAAATTTACCCTGGTGAGTTTCGTTACGGTGGTGGTCATGTTATCGAAGATCTGGTTGCTGGCAAGAAAGTTTTTCTTGAAGCAAAGGCTTATCCAACAGACTGTTATGCTAATACTAAGTGTAAAAAAGAACTCACTTTAGCAGATATCCCGCATGCGCTCCTTTGAAATCCCCGTAACGGATATCAGAATTATAACTGTGCAGTGAATTTTTCAGACAAAACAGTACACACATACATGGGGACACTCAAGCCTGGCTGCCGTAATGCTAATTATTGCAGTGCCGGAGAGCTCAGTCCACTGTTAAATGATCCTCTTTATCGGACCATTGGCATCGGTACAAGAATATTTCTTGGCGGTGGACTTGGCTATGTTACCTGGCATGGTACCCAGCATAATCCACAGGCACTTCGCAGTGAAAATGGTGTACCGCGCAGACCGGCAGGTACAATGATGGTTCAGGGTGATCTTAAACAGATGTCGGCAAAATGGCTACGAGGAGTCAGTTTACTTGGTTACGGCAGTTCTCTGGCTGTTGGTATTGGTGTACCAATTCCAATTTTAAATGAAGAAATGGCCCGTTTCACTGGGGTTGCTGATAAGGATATCCATACGCAGGTCGTTGATTATGGACATGATTATACAAATGGTATCGCCAGAAATTATGGTGAAGTCAGCTACGCTGATTTAAAATCAGGTATGATAGAGGTCGCTGGAAAGAAAGTTCCGACAGCTCCTCTTTCCAGTGTGGTGAAGGCACGTGAGATTGCTGAAACTCTCCAGAAATGGATAGTGGATCAGAAATTTCAGTTAAGTGAGCCCGTTGGAAATTTTCCCAGTGCTGATTTCAATTTTGATCCCAGTCTCGACTAGCCCAAAGGGAGCCAAGTGTTACAAGAAAAGGCAAGACGACTCAAAGAAATACTTGAAGGTTTTGGAAAAATTGCGATAGCTTTTTCTGGTGGAGTCGATAGTTCATTATTGGTTAAATGTGCATGCGATTCACTGGGATTTGAGAATGTTTTAATATTGCATAGTCGTTCCTGCCTGCAAAAGTCTGGTGAATCTGAGGCTGCCATCAACTGGGCAAAGCGTCTGGACCCGACCCATGGGCTGGCAACAAAAATAGTTGAACTGCAACCTCTTTCCTGGAAAGAGTTTGTCTTGAATCCGATAAATCGATGTTATCTGTGTAAGTTTCGGGCGTATCGTCTGTTTTTGGAAGAAGCTGAGAAATGGGGAACGCACCATTTAGCTGATGGTACCAATAGCGATGATTTGAAGGAGCGAAGACCTGGATTGCGTGCAATTCATGAGCTCGGTGTTAAAACACCACTTGTCCAGGCAGGGTTTTCAAAAGATGAAGTTAGGCAGCTCAGTAATGAGCTTGGGCTTTCAACCTGGAACAAGCCGTCATCGTCATGTTTGGCAACGAGAATTCCAAGCGGACTTGAAGTTACAGAAAGCAGAATAAAAAAAATAGCATCCTGGGAAGAGTATCTTTTTAATCTTGGCTTTAACGGCTGCAGGGTTCGAATGGATAAAAAGCGGAAAGATACCGTTTATATACAGGTGCTTGAGGCAGACCTGGATAAAATTATGATGAAATCTCTTAGGGTTACGCTAATTCGTTTTTTCAATAAGGACGGCGTCAAAAAGGTATTCATAGATCTCAATGGTCGCTGATTGATTTCATTTTTTGCGTTTTTTTGATTCAAATAATCGATGGAAAACAGCATCAGATGGGATTTAACGAATTTTTTTCTTTGACAAAGCTTTTCTTTTTTGTTTAAAAAATCAGAGATGGGTTGCAAAAAATACAGAGTTTTGCCCCTGGTTGTCAATTATGGCACTGTAAAAAAAAATTGGGAGGGAAGAATGAATAAGAAGGATTTGGTAGAATCAATGGCCGGTGCTGCAGACATCAGCAAAGCTGCTGCAGAAAAAGCGCTCAATGGAATGTTGATGGCAGTAACTGATGCTCTCTCAAGTGACGACAAGGTAACCTTGGTTGGTTTCGGTACTTTTTCTGTTGTCAATCGTTCCGCGCGTCAAGCAAAAAATCCCCGCACTGGTGAGCTTATACAGATTCCTGCCAAAAAAGTTGCTAAGTTTAAGCCAGGCAGTAAACTGGCAGATGCCGTACGATAGTTTAGTAGGAGTTCTGGTAGTCTTCCTCTTCTTTAACCAGGAGCGCTACTACTCTAAAAAACACGGCCAGGCAAGACCAGTTAGGGTGAATCTGTAAAAAACTCAATTTGTGCTGTAAGACTTGCCTACAAGAAGAAAATATGCCCTACGCAAAGCGTGGGGCATATTTTTTTATATGTCTCAAAAATCAGATATACAGAGTCGGGAAGTGGCTCAGTCTGGTAGAGCACAGCGTTCGGGACGCTGGGGTCGGAGGTTCGAATCCTCTCTTCCCGACCAGTGATATTTAGTTTTAACAGTGTAAAAATTTATGGTTCCTCGCTGTTTCAAGTGGGTAACCGGAAATTAAGTTTACCACCTATGAGGTAAACCATTGTGATAAAATTTCGTGTTGTGCGATAGCCTCTCGC
>CAMYOP010000155.1:12982-14027 GCA_947260045.1 uncultured Desulfobulbaceae bacterium | reverse complement strand
ACCGACAACCTGCATATCCTCTTCATCTTCCAACAGATAACGCAGGCCTTTGCGAAAAACAGGGTGGTCATCAACAAGTAGAATGCTTTTTTTCATTTTTATACTTTCAATCCATTGTCATGGTTTTCATGCGGTACTTGGAGTATTGCCTTGCATCCTTTCCCTGGTTCGGAAATAATTTCAAGAGATCCGCCAAAATCCTCCATCTGCCCTTTGATACTGAAAAGCCCGAACCCTTTGCTGCTGGAAGAATATACAGTTGCCTCCTCTGGATTAAATCCTATCCCATTATCATGGACAACGATGTTCAATATATTCTCTTTACTTATAAGAGAGACAATCACATGAGAAGCCTGAGAATGTTTGATAACATTGGTAAGTAATTCTCGTGCATTGCGAAATAAAATTATACGCAGGTCATCACTTATGGTTTTCTTTTGAATGTCGTCATTAAACTCTACTTCAATACCACATTTTTTTTGAACATGAACTTCAAGCCAATTGGAAATTGCTGCAGACAAGCCAATTTGATGGAGAAGCGGTGAACTCAATTCAAAAACGATTTCCTTGGTGTCTTGTATTGTTTTCAACAGGGACTTTGATACGAGATCAAGTATACTTTTCAGTTTGTCATCTGAAGTATAATTCATTACCCTTGTCAGCTGAATACGTGAAAAAGCAAGGGTCTGGCCTATATGATCATGCAGGTTGGCAGCAATGCGATGTCTCTCTTTCTCTTCGGCAATAGTCAGTTGAGAAGTCAGCGCTTTGAGTCTTTCCTGGTAAGCAATGATTTTCTGTTCAGCAAGTTTACGTTCAGTGATGTCCTCCTCTATATCAACAATATTGAGAATATCACCAGCTCTGCTCAGTAAAGGATACAATCGAGACTGAATCCAGCGCTTCTTGCCGACAACATTGCTCACCCCTAGCTCTTTTATGGTGCTGTCTGCATCATATTCAATCACTGGCAGCATGACTGTCTCTCCACTGAAAGCTTTTTCAATAAAGGGTTTAACCCCAAGTCTTCTGGCTTCTTCATCTT